>DATCYD010000064.1:0-5869 GCA_036570465.1 Anseongella sp. | reverse complement strand
TTTCTAACGAAAAATGAGAACGGTCATGAAAACACGATATAACAAGATTTTTTGGATAGCGCCTCTGATGGTCTTCGCACTCAGCTGGGCAGGTTGCAAAAAAGACTGGCTTGAACGCCTGCCACAAGGAAGATATACGGAGGACGATATTCCCGCCGGATCGTTGGAGGGGCGGGTGTTCGCGGCTTATGCAGCCCTTCGCGGGGATGGTATTTCAGGGCTTTCCTATGTGGCGGTGCATAACATCCGCTCGGACGATGCCAATAAAGGAAGCGCCACCAACGATGGTGTAGATGCGGAGGTTTTTTTCGATAACTTCCAGTATGTGACTGATTTTTGGCTGCTGAACGGCTATTGGACTAGTCATTACGAACTTATTTCAGCTACAAACAACGTCATTTCCGCTGCAGATTCCCTTGAACTGGACTCTGCGTCCCTTGTGAACGTGGGGGAAGCGAAATTTCTTCGTGCATTTGCCTATTTTAATCTGGTAAGGGCCTTCGGGGAGGTTCCGTTGATCGATTTCAGGATTATCAATCCGGAAGATGCCATTGTTCCCAAATCACCGGTCGATGAAATATATGCATTGATTGATGCTGATCTGGAAGCGGCAATAGGCGTTCTTCCGCTGGACTGGCCCAAATATCCCGGCCGGGTTACACGGGGCGCTGCGCTAGCGTTGCAGGCCAAGACTTTTCTTTACAGGCAACAGTGGGCTGCTGCGCTTGCTTCGGCTGAATCGGTTATCAATTCAGGAATGTATGATTTGAGCGTGCCTTATGATGAAATTTTTACCGAAGAGCAGGAGAACAGCAAGGAATCGGTATTTGAGATACAGGCGATGTACCGGCAGGGACAAACCACTTATGGTCTCAATTACGCCTCCCGCCAGGGTGTGCGTGGAGCGGGCGAATGGAACCTGGGCTGGGGCTGGAATACGCCTACAGAGTCATTGGCTTCGGCTTTTGAACCTGGTGATCCGCGAAAAGATGTGACGTTGCTTTATGCCGGCCAGGTGAACGAGCCTTATGGAGAGTCGGTACCTCCGGCTACTGCCAATGTCCCCCGTCCGTATTGGAACAAAAAAGTATATACCAACCCCGCTATTCGTGACGCCACCGGAAGCCAGGGTGGACAGTGGTTCAACATGCGTGTGATTCGCTATGCTGATGTGGTATTGATGGCAGCTGAGGCAGCCAATGAAGCTGGGAATTCGGCGAAGGCGCTGGAATACCTGGAGCAGATCCGGGAGCGGGCGCGTGGCGGCAATGACGCCGTGCTTCCTGAGGTGACCACGACTGACCAGGTGGCGCTTCGTAATGCCATTCGTCATGAACGAAGAGTGGAAATGGGGATGGAAGACGAACGTTTCTTTGATCTGGTGCGCTGGGGAATTGTTCAGGATGTCATGCATGCGGCAGGAAAAACCGGCTACCAGCATCGCAACAGGTACCTGCCTATTCCGCAACCTGAAATTGACAAATCAGGCGGCGTTCTGATTCAAAATGATGATTATTAATCGGTTTAAAACGAGGGAGACAATGGGAAAATATACACTGAGAACAGGAGGGGTCGCATTGCTGGCGTTGTATGCGTGCCTCGGTTTTACATCCTGCCAGGATATGTACCGGCCGGACCTGATGATTATTCCGGATGATACTGCACGGCTGAATGGTCCGTTGCAGCTTTTTCTCGGATTTGAAGACACACCGCTGGACAGCATTCATTTTGACGAAGGGACAGCTACCGGGATCAGTTATGTAGAAGGCGTGCGTGGGATGGCTTACCAGGGTTCTGCCGGCGGACAAATTCAGTTTGCTTCGGCCGGAAAGCTGGCGGAAATGACTAGTTTTAGCGTGACCTTCTGGATGAATACCGAAAAGCATGAGGGTGGCGCCCAGAGTATTTTTATGCTGCCTAATTCAGAAGACTTCTGGGGGAATTTGTTTGTGATCATTGAAGGAAACAATTCCCCGGATGATAATTCCATGCAATTAAAACTCAAATACGGGAACAACTGGGCTGACTTCAATGGTAGTAACGGAATGGAGCGCCTGCCTGATATGTATGGAACGTGGCGTCATCTGGCATTTACATATGATGAGACCACTTCTACATTAGCCGTTTATCTGGACGGGGAAGCGCTTTCCCTTCCCGAGGCAGTGAGCCATCCGAAGGTCGATGGGGCGCCTCTGGGTCCGCTTGGCTTTCAAAATGCGTCTAAATTTGTCATCGGAGCATTTCAGCAGCACATTGGAATTCAGAATGCGCCGGACAGCTGGATGCTTCGATATACCGGCAAGCTGGATGAGTTCCGGGTTTATACCAAAGCCTTGACCGCGGGAGAAGTCCGGGAATTGTTCATTAATAAACTATAAGCTCGGGGAGGCCATGAAAAAAAGCTTCTTGATCATATTATTCACCAGTATTGCCGGAATTGGTGGGTTTTCCGCCTGTAACTCTCCATCTAATGAACGCACACCGCAAGAAGATGAAACTACCGATAGCCTGACTAATGAGCAGCTATTGGACAGCGTTCAATACCGGACTTTCCAGTATTTCTGGGAAGGTGCTGAGCCAACTTCTGGAATGGCCAGGGAACGCTATCATGTGGATGGGGTTTATCCCCAGAATGATAAGAATGTGGTCACTTCTGGAGGATCCGGATTCGGCATCATGGCCATCCTGGTTGGTATTGAACGAGGGTACATTACCCGGGAGGAAGGGCTGCAGCGGTACGAAAAAATAGCAGACTTCCTGGAAAATGCCGACAGTTTCCACGGTGTATTTCCACATTGGTGGAACGGGGAAACGGGGAAAGTGAAGTCTTTCAGTGCCAGGGATGATGGTGGTGATTTGGTGGAAACAGCCTTTCTGATGCAGGGCCTGCTATGTGTTCGCCAGTATTTTGCCGATGGAAATGATCGGGAGCAGGCACTGGCCGCCCGTCTTGACAGCCTTTGGAAGAAAGTGGAATGGGATTGGCATACCAAAGGCGGAGAAGATGTACTTTACTGGCATTGGTCACCTACGCATGAGTGGGAAATGAATTTCCCGCTTGAAGGATATAACGAATGCCTGGTCACGTATATTCTTGCGGCTTCTTCCCCAACGCACGGGATTCCCGCGGCTGTGTATCATAAGGGATGGGCCAGAAGCGGAGACATCAACACGGACGTGACTACCTATGGTCATCATCTTTCTCTGAAGCATAATGGCTCGGAAAAATATGGCGGTCCCTTGTTTTGGGCGCATTATTCTTACCTGGGGCTGGATCCGCGTAATCTGGAAGACCGTTATGCCAATTACTGGGATGAAAACCGGAACCACGCTCTCATCAATTATGAGTATTGTGTGGATAACCCCAAAAATTTTGAAGGTTATGGAGCCGACTGCTGGGGGCTTACGGCCAGTTATTCTGTAAAGGGGTACGCTGGTCACAGCCCGGCAAGAGACCTGGGCGTGATCACCCCGACAGCAGCGCTTTCATCGTTTCCCTACACACCAGCGCATTCAATGGCTGCGTTAAAGCACTTTTATTACGACCTTGGCGACAAGATCTGGGGGAAATATGGGTTTTACGATGCGTTTAGTGAAACCGAAGATTGGTACCCCCAGCGCTACCTGGCTATCGATCAGGGCCCTATTGTGGTGATGATTGAAAACTACCGTTCCGGATTATTGTGGGATCTCTTTATGTCCTGCCCGGAGGTACAGCAAGGACTAAATAAGTTAAGCTTTTCAGGTTTTTAAATCATGACTTTATGTCAAGC
This sequence comes from Anseongella sp., assembly GCA_036570465.1. Classification (GTDB taxonomy): domain Bacteria; phylum Bacteroidota; class Bacteroidia; order Sphingobacteriales; family Sphingobacteriaceae; genus Anseongella. Next base: position 2,096 of record DATCYD010000064.1, on the reverse strand, counting down.
TGGTGGCAAAAGGCGCTACCTGACAGAGAACTTGTCATGCGTTATCAGATAAATCAAAGACTTGAAAAACTGCTATTTATCCCATGTAACGGGTTTTTTGCTTTAATCAATCTGAATCTGGCATACTTTTCGACAGAGATGGGCATTATCAAAAAACAGAAAAATGAAAAAAACACTGTTGATAGCCGCTCTGACCCTGGCAGGGACAGCCGGCGTATTCGCCCAGGTAAATTATGGAGTAAAAGCTGGAGTTAATCTTTCCAACATGTCTCTTTCAGAGGATGTTGATGGTTGGGATCCTGGCATGCTCACCGGATTCAATGCCGGTGTTTTCGTGAACACCGAGGTGGCTGAGAATTTTTCCATTCAGCCTGAGTTATTGTATTCAACGGCGGGTTCAGTAATTGCTGAAGAAGGCGACGACTCCTGGAAGCAAAAATTAAGCTATTTGAGCCTGCCAGTACTGGCTCGTTACCAGCTCGTTGAAGGTCTGCGTCTGGAAGTTGGCCCTCAGGTAGGATTGTTACTATCGGCAAAGTCGGTTGTTGATATGGGTGGCGAAGAAGTCGAAGATGACATCAAAGACAACACCGAGAGCATCGATTTCGGTCTTACTGGTGGTGCAAGCTACCAGCTTCCTGTTGGCGTTGGTATTTTTGCCCGCTACTATGCCGGCCTGACCGATCTCGGTAAGGAAGATACAGGAGATGTTACTATTAAAAATAACAACATCGCTGTTGGTCTGACTTATACTTTCTAAAGCATCAAATTTTTTACTTAACAAAGACCCCCGTGTGGCTTAGGCTGCACGGGGGTCTTTACGTGATAGCGGTCGTAATAAAGGGCTGATTAATTTGGAATAGTTATAAATAACGGGTATTATTGCGTTTCTGAGCAAAAATCGGATTATGAATTTATCGGAACTGCGGAAAGGGCAAACGGGGATTATTTCGTCGTTTTCGGACGAAGAAATGTCAGTGAAACTGATGGAGATGGGTTGCCTGCCGGGCGAATCGGTCCGGGTAGATCACATAGCGGCTTTTGGCGATCCCATGGCCGTTACGGTAGCGGGCTACCAGCTGAGTATGAGGAAGAGTGAAGCGGCAACCATTTTATTAACACCGATAGTTTGAAGACATTACTTCGGGTTGCGCTGATCGGCAATCCCAATACCGGAAAATCAACCATTTTTAATGACCTTACCGGGCTGAATCAAAAGGTCGGTAATTTCCCCGGTGTTACCATTGATAAGAAAACCGGACATTGTACACTTTCTGCAACCCACGCAGCTGAAATCATCGATCTTCCGGGTATCTATAGTTTGTATCCCAAAGCTAAAGATGAGAAAATTGCATTTGAGGTACTGGCAGATAAAAAGAATAAGTTATACCCGGATGTCGTTGTAGTGGTGGCCGATGCGTCCAACCTGAAACGGAATCTGTTGCTTTTTACACAGGTAGCCGACCTGAAGGTCCCCGTGATCCTGGCGTTGAATATGATCGACGTGGCGGAAAAAGCGGGACTGAAGATTGATATTGACAAACTGGCAGGTAAACTTGGCGTGCCCGTCGTGCCGCTGAACGCACGGAATAAGCGCGGCATCGGCGATCTGAAAGACACTATCGCCCGCGTGACCCCCATTCCAACGCAGAACAATACGATCGATGTGAAAAGCCTCGAGCCGGACTTTCTGGGCGATTTGCAAGAAGCTCTTCAGATCGAGCAACCCTACGAGGCACTGCAAGTGGCCAACCAGTACCGTGACTTGCTGTATCTGGAAGAAGGTACCGGGGTTACCGTCGAACAGCTTATTCAGAAGCACGATTTTCAATCGGGAAAGGTACAGCTGGCCGAGACAGCGGCGCGTTATCGGTACATCGACGAATTGCTGAACGACTGTATCAGACAGGAAGTTCCACCTGCGGCCGAGACCTTTACCAGCCGGATCGACAAGGTGCTTACCCATAAGGTAGGGGGCTTGCTGGTTTTCGTGCTGATCCTGTTCGTGATTTTCCAATCCATTTTCTCGCTGGCCGAGTATCCTATGGGCCTCATTGAGCAGGGCTTTGCCTGGCTGAGCGGATGGCTGGTGACGG
>DATCYD010000063.1:0-5766 GCA_036570465.1 Anseongella sp. | reverse complement strand
CGATACTCCTTTTGTAAACTTAATTGAGAAATACAGGCATGGGGAGCTACAAGAATATTTGCATAAAACAAATACACCATGAACCTGAAACTGTTGTGCTTACTGGCGTTATCCCTTTCGGCCTTGCCGGTCACTTACGCTCAATCCACCCGGACAACCGGATCCGCACCTTCTGTCCGGCCTGGCGATCCGGCTCCGGCCGGTAAACCGAATGTATTGTTTATCGCGGTAGATGACCTCAACGACTGGATAGGTGTATTGAAAGGGCACCCGCAGGTGAAGACGCCCAATCTGGACCGGTTGGCTGCCGAAGGTGTGCTGTTTACCAACGCCCATACGCAATCTCCCCTATGCAATCCATCGCGGTCGAGTTTGCTTACCGGCCTTCGTCCGTCCACGACCGGTATTTATGGATTGGCTCCGAGGTTCCGGCAGATTGAGAAAACCGGAGATGTGGTTACGCTGCCACAATATTTTTCTCAAAATGGCTATCACACCATATCCACAGGCAAGATACTACATGGCGGCGTTACGCCGGAAGAAAGAGCGAATGAATTCATGGAATGGGGTCCCGACGGCGGATTCGGCCCGGTCCCTGAAACCAAAATAATGAAGAAGAAACTGGATATGGTAGATCACCCCATGGTGGACTGGGGAATATACCCAAAGGATAGCGATACATCGCTATGGGACTACAAAATAGCCTCGTGGGCGGTGGACCGCATCGGGCGCCTGGAAAAAGAGCGGGCCAACCAACCGTTCTTTCTTGCCGTTGGATTTCGCCGTCCTCACGTGCCCCTGCTGGTTTCCCAAAAATGGTTCGACCTGTACCCCAAAGAAGATTTGATCCTGCCGCCGGCCCCCCTGGGAGACCGCAGCGACATCCCTGATTTTGCCTGGTACCTGCACTGGTACCTTCCCGAACCCCGCTTATCCTGGCTGATCAAAAATAATGAATGGGAGAACAAAGTAAGGGCCTACCTGGCCTGCATCAGTTTTGTGGACGCACAAATTGGGAAAGTACTGGACGCCCTCCGGGAATCCCGGTTCAAAAACAACACCATTGTCGTCCTCTGGTCCGATCATGGATATCATCTCGGCGAAAAGGACATCACGGGAAAGAATACACTGTGGGAGCGCTCTACCCACGTTCCCCTGATCATCACCGGCCCCGGTATCCAGGGCCACCGGCAATGCCATGAAGCGGTCGAATTACTGGATATTTATCCCACGTTAGTTGACCTGGCCCATCTTGACAAAAAGACGGGCCTCGAAGGAGAAAGCCTCATCCCCTTGCTGAATGATGTCAACGCAGACCGGGCGCGTCCTGCCATAACCATACACAACCCAAATAATTACGCAGTCAGGACCGAAAAATGGCGCTACATCCAATACGCCGACGGCTCCGAAGAACTATACGATCACACCAGAGATCCCGGAGAATGGTCCAACCTGGCTTCCAACCCGGCGTATCAAACGATAATCACGGATCTGAAGAAATGGCTTCCCGACTACAGCGAACCCCTGGCCCCCGGCAGCAAAAGCCGCATCCTTGAGAAAAGAGAAGACGGCTGGTACTGGGAAGGCGAAAAAATTGAATTTGATAAGTTGGTGAGGTAATGCCATTCCCGGGGGAATTGTATAAGCCAGGTTAATAAATTTCCGGAACGTCCACCAGGGTGCGTTGGAACATTTGCCTGGAACCTTTCAGGTTGGGGTGGTGATAGATGGTTCCCCAGGAATAGTCTTCCAGCCACATGGTAGTTGTATCGACCTTATTTCCGTCATTGTCAAGGGAAGTGGCCAGATCAAATTTACATCCTTTGATGTGATACTTTTGCCGGACTTTTTCGATCATCTGGTTAACGGCAACCTGGGTGCCGCTTTCGTTGCTGGGGATGTTGTTCAGGATGGGAATGACACCCTGGGATTGGATGTATTCGACTAGTTCACTCAGATTTTCTTCGGTATTTCCACCATTGGTGCCAATGGTTACCATCACATATTTTGTTTTGATGTAGGGTAGCTCGTTTTTTATACGTTCCAATACTTCACGGATGGTGCATCCTCCGCGACCGCTTGAAATGGCGCGGCCTTTCAGGTGTTTGATAATTAGTTGAGTCCATGATCCGGGGAAATCGGCTGTCGGAAAGTAACCTTCCGGTTCTGTAATGGAATCGCCGTAGAGTAACATGGTTACTTTTCGTTTGGGAGACAGGACAGTGATTCGCTTAACGGTCAGGGAAGTGCCTTCTGTCAAACCAAAACAATAATAATCATGCTGCAAGCCTACCATGTAGCCAGGCTGTACCTTTCCTTTACCATAGCCGCCCGGTCCGTCCATGGTTGCTTCCAGTTCTACGGATGCCCTGACAGTCAGGTCGGTGATCCGGACACGGGAGGTTTGGTAATCGCGTTCAATTTCGAGCAGGTATTCATGACTGGAGTCCAGGAAGTCAACAGACTTGCTCAGGACGGGATCTGTACCCATGCTGATCGTCTTTCCCGGTACATCTACCCATACTTTAAAATCTCCTTTGTCACTCTGAAAGATTGCTTTGGTATCGCTTTCGAACTTCAAATGGTACCGAACAGAACGTCTTGCCAGGCTGTAGTACCGGTTCAGGCGCACCAGTTCACCGGCGCCCGTCAACTGCAAACCCTCTGATGTGTATTGATGCGTCGCTTCTGCGGTAATCAGGTCCGGATAGGATCCCTGGCCGTTCAACACCTGATCGTACAGAATGGCTCCCGCCGGGCGGGTTGCTGCTGTCAACGGCCTTGCGGCAGCGGCCAGCATGGATGCGATGGTGAGTATTGCAAGAAAAGGAGTTCGAAGGTTATTCATGTTGTTAATTTATGGTAGTTTAACGATGCGTGGCAAAATGATGCTTTCCAGACCCGACATCCACGACAATATAGCCATTTATTCGCCGCGTTTCTTTTTCGGATCCGGTAAGCTGGTTGCCGTAGTCATCGGGAATCCAGATTTCGGCAGTGGTGTTGACTGGAATTTCTACGCTTATCTCAAAGGCCTTTCCGGTAATTTTCCAGTCGCTGCCAATTCTTCCGTATATTGAATTGAAGTGCCCCGAAGCATATTCCAGATCGCCGGCGGGTTGCGGTTTAATGATAATTTTCTTAAAACCAGGAGCCGCGGGATTGATACCTAAAAGGGAACGATAGAACCACTCAGCAACCGAACCGAACATGGGATGGTTTTGAGAATAAGTATTATCAGAATAGCGCCAGGTTTCCCAAAGGGTGGTAGCGCCGTTGGCCAGCATATGCCCCCAGCCTGGAAAATCCCGCTGGTTGGCAATACGATAGGCCATCTCGTTCAAGTCTCTTTCTCGAAGCACATCAAACATCATTTTGGTGCCAAATATTCCGGTGGAGAGATGCCAGTCACGTTCCCTGAAGGCTTTTATCATCGCCTGAACAGTCTTTTTCTCTTCTGCTGTTCCGCGAGGCATTCCTGCCCACAAGGCCACAATTTGTGCTGTTTGGGTTCCTTCTTCAAACTCACCGGTGGCAGGTCTGTAGAACTTATTCACAATGGCTGTTCGAATTTTCTCATGAAGGGCAGTGTACTCTTCGGCATCTGCCGACTTATCAAGGATGGTGGCAAATTCCGCCAGCAGTTGCGCATGCAGTGCATAAAAAACAGATGCCATTAATGGTATTCCTCTTTCATCGAGTGACTCATGATCGCCAAGATCCTCCTTGTCAAATAAATGATTGGTGGCCCGTGACCGGAGAAATTCCAGCAATCGCTGCATGTGAGGATAGTTTTCTTCAATAACACGTTGGTCACCATAATACTCGTACATCTTTTTGACCAGAAAGGGAAAGCCTGCCTGATAACCCAGCGGACCAGAGTCATCTCCGGGACTGCCATCCTTGATTCCTACATATGGCGCGGTTTCAGTAATACCTCCAAGCGGACGCCTGGCATCAACCATGTCATTTATGGTTTTGGTATAAAACGAGGGCATCCGGAACTGATACATGAAGGCGCCGGCGCTGCAGAAGATATCACCGGGATAGGCCAGTTTCTCACGGGCAGGACAATCGGATTGAACACTGAATACGTTGCTGAGGAAAGTCCTGCGGATTACTTCATCGAGCTGATTCAGCATGGCGTTTGAACTGGTGAATGCGCTGGCTTCCTGAAGATCTGAATTCATGCGCAGCCCTACAATCTCGCCAGGGGCAGGCTTGCCTGGCCATCCGCTAACTTCCACATAACGAAACCCATGGAAAGTAAAGCGCGGACACCAGATCTCGGTTCCCGATCCTTTAAGAATATACCGGTCTTCCTGCCAGGCTATCTGCGGGGCGCCAGGACCTCCATTGCCCCCCTTTATTTGCCCTGCCACGGAGGTCATTACATTAAGCTGACCGTTTTTAAGGGTATCTTCGCCATAACGAAGCACAATCTCGGTACCTGCAGGCCCCTGGACACGCAGGCGGACTACTCCGGCAAAGTTCTGCCCCATGTCCACTAGATAAACACCTGGTTTCACTTCCCTGATACGTTGGGCTTGCAAAATTTTTGTGACTCGTACAGGTGGTTGCATTTGCGCCTGAAGCACTCCTTCGGGTCCCCGGGTAATCACTGCGTTCTTCCAGTTTCCGCCTGGATTGGCTGAAGCCCAGTTCTCCACCTCGTTACGTGCATCATAAATTTCACCAAGGTAGATGTTGTTCCGGATTACCGGGCCGGGCGTCGTCTGCCAGGTTTGGTCGGTGCCGATAACCTCGGTGGTTCCATCGGAATAGGTCAAACGGATCATGGCCTTCACGCAGGGTCTTCCTGTGGTCAGGAAATCCCTCCAGTTCCGCGCGCCCCAAAAGCGGAGCGGAAGTGGATTGTACCAGCCGTTACCCACCATAAAGCCGGCGGTATTGACTCCTGAATTCAACAGTGATGTTATATCGTGAACAACATAAAGTACCCGCTCGCTGTAAGTGGTCCATCCCGGGTCCAGCATATGATCGCTAACCTTCTGCCCATTCAGATAGGCTTCGTAATAGCCCATTCCACTTACGTAAAGTCTTGCAGATTGAATCTTCCGTCCAACACGAAATGTTTTTCGGAAAAGAGGCATTGGGTCTTCCTTGTAAAAGTCCTCGTCATTTTCAAATTGAGGACTGCCATCACTGATCCATTCTGCCGTCCAGTCACCGAATGATAATGCAGCCGTCTCAAACCACTGTGGTGCGCTCCATGCAGAGGCTTTACCGTCCTGATCATATACTCGTACACGCCAGTAATATCTGGTGAACGATTGCAGGGGCTTGCCGTCATATGCAAGATGTACGCTTTGCGATGAGTGCACCTTTCCGGTTGACCATACCTCGCCCTTTCCTTTCCGCAGATCCCGCAAACTATAAGCAACCATAAGTTCATAGCCAGACTGGGATTGTCCTGATTCCCCGGATGTCATGACCCAGCTGAACCGGGGCCGGTGGGTGGCAATGCCGAGTGGATTCTCTTTGTATTCGCAGGTAAGCCGGTCAAAACCAATATCTGCATAACCGGGCATACACATACCGAACAAAATCAAAAACAAACCTGCAAACGCTTTAATCATTTGCTTATACCTTCTTTCCATGACTTTAAAACAATATATGGTACGCTAACAGAAGTAAGGTACACCGGCCCCCTGGTATAGCCGTCGGTATAAAAGCATTCATACGGCCCCTGAAATTCAGAACCCTTCCGGAAGTCGCTTTCTTTCAATTCTGAAATGTATTCAC
>DATCYD010000062.1:0-17087 GCA_036570465.1 Anseongella sp. | reverse complement strand
CCTTGATAAAATCGACCGCTTCTTTTAGTCCTTCTGAGAATTTTTCGAAGTCTTCTTTGTATAGGAAGATTTTATGCTTGATAAACACCCCGTCTTCCAGTCTTTTCTTGCTTTCTGTAATGGTTACGTAATAATCATTGGCCCGGGTTGACTTAACGTCAAAGAAATAGGTTCGTTTCCCGGCCCTCACTCGTTTTGAAAATACTTCTTCTCTGTCTTTGTTTTCAAATTCTCCCATTGTCAGCTGTCTAAGTTTTACAAAGATGTAAAGATAAAGTATAATATTTCAAAGTTCAAAGCAAAAAAAGGGGCAAGTAATAAAAAATCACATGCTTTCTTCCTCTAAAAGTTGCTTTTCATATAGTTGTTTATAAAGCCCTCCCGCTTCTATGAGTTGGTCATGGGTGCCTGCTTCGGCAATGCGGCCTTGTTTCATAACCAGGATTTTGTCAGCATTCCGGATAGTGGATACCCGGTGGCTTACAATGATACTGGTACGGCCCTGCATGACCCGGCCTAAATGCCGGAGGATCTCTTCTTCGGTCCTGGTATCTACGGCAGACAAACTATCGTCAAAGATCAATACCGAGGGTTCTTTGATTATGGCCCGGGCAATGGAGGTGCGCTGTTTTTGTCCGCCTGAAAGGGTGATTCCGCGTTCCCCGGTCCGGGTTTCAAATTGTTCCGGGAAATGCATGATATTATCATAGATGGCAGCGCTTCTGGCAGCGTCTTCCACTTGTTGAGAAGTGAAATTATCCAGCCCGAAACCAATGTTGTTGCCGATGGTATCTGAAAACAGAAAAACATCCTGAGGCACAAATGCGAACGATTGTCGGAGCGCCTCCAGATTATGTTCCCGGATATCCCGGCCATCGATCAGGATAGCGCCTGATGTTGCATCGTACATTCTGCCCAACAAATTAACAATGGTTGATTTTCCCGAACCGGTATGCCCGATAATGGCCAGGAATTCACCCTTTTTTGCGCTGAAAGAAACGTCATCCAGGGCAGTAATGCCAGTATCGGGATAAACAAAGTGAACGTTTCGGAATTCGATATCGCCTTCTATTGGTTGGATGGGGCCGCCAGGTGAAACAATCTCCGGACGTGTATGCAGAAACTCATTGATTCTTTTCTGGGAAGCGGCCGCCCGTTGTATAATGGATGATACCCAACCCAGGGCCATCATGGGAAAGGTGAGCTGGCCAATGTAAACGATGAACTCTGCGATGTTTCCTGTGCTTGCTCTGCCACGGCTGACTTCCAGGCCGCCGATATAGATCGTCAGCAAAATACTAATACCTACCAGCAATACGATGGCCGGGAAAAAGAAAGCTTGTAGCCTGGCAAGGCTTACTGAACGTTGCATGTATTCCTGGCTTTCGACCCTGAAATCTTCCCGGGTCTGCTTTTCCCGAACATACGATTTGACAATCCGAATTCCTGCCAGGGTTTCCTGTACAAAAGTGGAAATGGTTGAGAGTTGCTCCTGGATTTTCTCACTTTTGCGGTGAATCCGGGAATTGACGATATAGATAACAATGGCAAGTATCGGAAGGGGTAGAATGGTATAGATGGTCAGGGTAACATTGATTGACAACATGGCAATGATAACCATTCCAAAAAGTGCTACCGTATTGATGGAGTACATTATCGCCGGGCCCAGGTACATGCGCACGCGGCTGACGTCTTCGGCAATCCGGTTCATGAGGTCTCCCGTATTGTTTCGCCTGTAAAAGGCCAGGGAAAGGTCCTGGTAATGACTATATATCTCATTTTTGAGATCGTATTCAATCAGTCTGGAAACAACAATGATGGTCTGTCGCATGAAGAACAGAAAGATGCCCCGGAGCAGGGCCATCAGCAACACCAGTGCGCCAAAGAGCAGTACCACGGTTCCAAAGATTGAATAGGCGGAGGGTTGCAGCTGGAATCCCGAAAACAACTGCATAATGGCAATGTTCTCGTTCACCAGGTCGAACGCCATCCGGATGATTTGAGCCGGTACCACGGCAAAGAAGTTGGAAACCACTACAAAGATGGTTCCCAGGATAAGCCGGAAACGGTACTTAAACAGGTACTTATTCAGATGAGCAAGCGAATTCATTTCTCAAAACTACTCAATATTCAGTTTTTCTTGGACGTATGCTAAAAAAAAACATACTTTTGCTGTAATCTGGTGTTATTCAAAAAATCTTTACCACCGCATGCTTGAAGTTAAAGACCAAACCGTTAAGGCGGCATCTGTGTTTGATCATCTGTCCAGGAACAATCATAAGAAGCTTGTTTTTTGTCATGATCCGGAATTGGGTCTGAAAGCGATCATCGCTGTACATGATACAACACTTGGGCCCGCTCTGGGCGGTTTGCGGATCTGGAGATACCAGAACGAACATGAAGCCATTGAAGATGTATTGCGTCTCGCCCGCAGCATGACTTACAAAGCCTCCATTACCGGGCTGAACCTGGGTGGCGGCGGCGCGGTGATCATTGGCGATTCCAGCAAGGATAAGACAGAAGCCCTGCTCCGGCGTTTTGGCCGCTTTGTGGATAGCATGAATGGAGAATTCATCACCGGTGGAGACGTGGGTACCAATCCCAAGGACATGGGGTTTATTCGCATGGAGACAGAATATGTTGTGGGAATTCCCGAAGCCGTGGGTGGCAGCGGCGACCCGACACCTGTTTCGGCCTACGGAGTTTACATGGGCATGAAGGCCTGCGCAAAGGAACTGTGGGGAATGGATAGCCTTGCAGGGAAAACCGTTGCTGTACAGGGCATTGGAAATGTGGGCGAAAAACTTGTTAAACTTCTTAGTGAAGAGGATGCCCGGATTTATCTCTGTGACCTGGATGAAGAACGTGCCGCGCAAGTGGCTGTGAAATACGATGCCATCGCGGTTCCGAATCATGCCATTTACGATCTGGATATTGACATTTTTGCTCCTTGCGCATTAGGCGGCACCATTAATACCGATACTATTGGGAGACTGAAGTGTGCCATTGTAGCGGGGTCCGCCAACAATCAGCTGGATGATGAACAAATGAACGGACAGTTGTTAATGGAAAAGGATATTCTGTATGCCCCCGATTTTCTGATCAACGCCGGAGGCCTGATCAGCGTATATTCAGAACTGGTAGGTTTCAACAAGAAACAGGCCATCCATCTGACCGAACATATTTACGATGTAACGCGGGAAATCCTCCGGAAATCAAAAATGGAACAAATACCTACTTTTCAGGCGGCCAACATGCTGGCTCAGCAACGGATCGAGGATATACGAAAAGTGAAATCAAATAGCTGAAGTTCTTTACATGTTAAACCGAAGGCATTTGCGCGTTAAGGTAATGCAAGTTCTGTATTCCTACCAGCAATCCGAGAACAAAAACCTCGCATTTTTTGAGAAGCAGCTGTTGCAACAGGTAGATAAAGTCTATGAGCAATACCTCTTCTTGTTGCAACTCCTGATCAGCGTGGCCCGGTATGCGGAAGACGATGCCCTTGAACGAGCCTCTAAATACCTCCGCAGCAACGACGATCTGAATGTAAATACACGCATTGCTTCCAATTCTTTTATCCAGTTGCTGGATAGTGATCCTGACTTTCATGCAGCATTAAAGTCGCGTAAGGTTTCCATTCCGAATGAACAGGAATTGGCCCGGACACTTTTTCGGGACCTGACCGCCCTTCCGGAGTATGCCGTTTACTGCAGTCAGGAGGACAACTCCTTCGAAGCCGAACGTGCCTTTATAGCCGTGCTTTTCCGCGAGGTAGTGAACCGGTCGGCTATTATTGAACAAACACTTGAAGAACAAGATATAAACTGGCCTGTAAATAAGGAAGTTGTAAGGTCGATGATTAAAAGGACCTTGAAAAACTATGATGCCGGAAACCGGGAGCTTTCACCGATCAGTCAGAACTGGCCTGAGGATAAAGATTTTATCGTAACTTTATTGAGGAAAACTGTGGAGCATGACGCTGAATTTCAAGGCTATATTGCTGCACGGACGCAGAATTGGGACGTAGAACGCATTGCACTGATGGATACCATCCTGATGAAAATGACTTTGTGTGAGTTGCTGAAGTTTCCTGATATTCCGGTGAAGGTGTCAATCAATGAGTATATTGAGATCTCCAAGGAGTACAGTACGCCCAAAAGCAAAGGCTTTATCAACGGGATACTGGATAAAGTGCTGATAGATCTTCGTGGTTCAAAAAAGATCGTGAAGTCAGGACGGGGATTGATTGAATAAAATAAGTTAACACATGAATAAAGTATGTTATTTAATGCTGGTGCCCTGCCTGTTGGCTGCTTGCCAGCCGAAGGCGAATAAGGGGGAAAGCAGTGGCGCTGAAACGGAATCAACAGCAGAATCAACCGCTTCGGTTGCCAGTGAAGGCACCGATGCCGCAGCGATTGCAAAATTTGAGTTTGCTGAAAAGGATTTTGATTTCGGGACGGTGGAAGAAGGGGAAAAGGTTTCCCATTCCTATACCTTTACCAATGTTGGTGAAAGCAGCCTGATAATTACCAACGCGACTGCTTCCTGCGGATGTACCGTGCCTGACTGGACAAGAGAACCCATTCCTCCGGGAGGCACCGGTGAGATCACAGCCGTATTCAATAGTCAGGGCCGGGTAGGACGGCAAAGCAAAAGCATTACCGTTCAGGCAAACACGCAACCTGCCAAGACGGTGCTGACCCTTACCGGCGAAGTAAAAGCCAAGGCCAAGTAATCAATCAACATCAGATAAAAATATGAGCATAGTACCCACAACAATGATCCTGCTGCAGGCCGAAGGTGCCGGCGGGATGGGATGGCAGAATTTAGTGATGATCGCGCTGATCGGGGTTGTCTTTTACTTTTTCATGATCCGTCCGCAGACAAAACGGATGAAGGAGCACAAAAAACTGGTTGAAAACCTTCAGAAAGGTGACCGTGTCGTGACTACTGGCGGTATCTTTGGCAGGATCTCAGAAATCAGCGGCGACACGTTCCTGGTAGAGATCGCACCCAATGTACGTATAAAGGTACAGAAAAGCGCCATTTCCATGGAAGGATCCAAGGCGTTGAACAAGGAAGAAGAAAGTAAATAAATACCGGCTGATACGGCCCTGTGCCGTCATTTCGACAGCCGGGAAACAGGAGGGTTGTGGAACGGTATTTTTCATCGAAATCATTCAGGTTTTCACCTAAAACAAGGCGGAAGGTAAGTGTATTTGCCTTCTGCCTGTTTATTTCGGTGATTCTGTGGCTATTCTTCTACCTTTCCAACGAATACCGGTATCGCGTTTCGGCATATATCGTTTTCATCAATCAGCCGGCTGAAAAAGCCGTTTCTATCCGTGATTCCGTACGGGCTACCCTGACAGTGGAATCAACCGGATGGAATTATTTCTTTCGAAGGCTGCATCCCGGCATACTTACCACTGATTTATCCAGCCTGGAAGATGAAGAGGCGGTGGATCTCCGGAATTTCCTTACTTCCTACAACCGGCAAACCAGTTCTGACCAACGTATTGTTGATGTCAATCCGGATACTGTTTATTTTGACCTGGTGGCCCGGATGGAAAAGAAAGTTCCCGTTATACCGGACGTTGCGATCTCCTACCGGAATCAATATATTAATTACGGGCCGGTCAGGATCAACCCAGACAGCGTTGTGGTGAGCGGACCGGTAACAGAGGTAAAACCCATCGAAGAAATACGGACCGTTCCGGTACGGTTAGAAGATATTAATTCCAGTATCCGCCGGTATGTCCCCCTTGACCGCCGGAACAAGAAGAATATTCATCTTGACAACCGTTCGGTGTTATTGACGGTCCCTGTGGAAGAATACACGGAGAACACCCTGAAAATTCCGGTAGAGATCCTGAATAACAAGGATGACTACGAAGTCACGCGTGTACCTTCCGTAATAAACGTCACCTATTACGTTCCCCTGAGCAGGTACACTGAAGTAGATCCCGAAGATTTCAGGATTACTGCTGACCTGGACGAGTGGCAGGAGAAAAACAAGAATGTCTTGACTGTCCGTCTTGAACGCTTCCCTGACTTTATAAGGATCGTACGTTCAAAACCAGAAATCATCGATTTCCTTGTATATAGATAAGATCTTTTTAACCAGATGATTAAAGTAGGTTTAACAGGAGGGATCGGTAGTGGAAAAACCACAGTGGCCCGGGTGTTTTCCGTTCTGGGCGTACCTGTTTTCTCGGCCGACGCCGAAGGTAAACGTCTTATGGCCGAAGATACCACCCTGGCGCAAGCCATCATGGACGCTTTTGGCAAACAGGTTTATACCCGTTCAACTTCCGGCATTCTGTTTCCCGACCGGAAAAAACTGGCCGGCATTGTTTTCAGTGATCCGGAGGCGCTTGAACAATTAAACGGGTTGGTTCATCCGGCGGTGATCGCTTCCTTTGATGCTTGGGCCGCCCGGATGGAAGCAGGTACCCCTTATGTGATTAAAGAGTCTGCTTTGTTATTTGAAAGCGATGCCTGGAAACATACCGAACAGAACATCGCCGTCACGGCACCTGAAGAAGAACGCATTCGCCGTGTCATGGCCCGCGATGGAGTAAGCAAAGAAAAGGTCTTGCAGCGCATGGCGCATCAGTTTCCTGAAGAAGAAAAAGTTCGTCTCGCTGATATGATCATTAGAAATGATAATCAGGAGCTGGTAATTCCGCAGGTGCTGGCCATTCACCGGCTGCTGCAACACACCTCAACTGACCTGATCCTGTAACACAAGCCTTTGTTTCCTGTTAGCCGGCCAGAAACCCTAGCAGAGCAATACCGGCGCCGGCAATAATGGCTATGGTCTTGTAGAAGTTGAAACGGTGATCCTGGCTGGATTCAAATAAGATTGTCGTGGAAATATGCAGGAAGATGCCAATGACCGCTGCCATTACATAGTCGGCATATTGCGAAATGTAACCAAGAGAATTGCGGGCCAGCGCCTCGCCAAACAACAGTCCGGCCGGAGACATGACTGCAAAAAGTATGAGCAATAAGACAACGCCCCATTTTTTAACCCGGTGTTGCAACAAAATGCTTCCCAGAACAAAAGCAGCTGGAATATGATGCAGTGCAATGCCCCAGAGCAGTTCTTCATGATGATGGCCCTGCAGCGGCATCGCCTCCAGAAAGGCATGTACACAAAGGCTAACCATGATCGCATATGGAAATGCCGGAGTGGGATCATGAATATGCATGTGTCCATGCTCAATACCGCCGGAAAACTGTTCAAGAATGATTTGAAAAGCAAAGCCCGCCAGGATGAAGATGCCGGTATAGCGGTTGGCAGTGGCATACACCTCGGGCATCAATTGCAAAACGGTAATGGCAAACAAAAAGGCGCCGCTGAAAGAGAGTAACAGCTTCAGGTTTCGCTGGTTGTTGTTTGGAATAAAGAATACCGCGCAACCACCCACCAATGCGCTGAAAAATAAGATCAGAACCCTATCGAACTCCATCTACCACGGGATATATCAGTTTTTCAAGTTTACCAACCAGCAGACCAATCGCCGTACCCAGCAATGCCCCCATCAGAATATCAAACGGGTAATGGACGCCTACATATACCTGGGCATAGGATACTACCAGCGCCCACAAAAAACAGAAAGGAAATATCCATTTCCAATGTTTATAATACAAACTTATCAGGAAGAATGAAATGGCGAAATGGTTGGTAGCATGTGAGGATACAAAGCTGAAACCTCCTCCGCAATCTACCAGCACCCGGATCTGTCCCGCCAGGTCCAGGTCGTTGCAAGGCCGGAGCCGTTCAACCATGGGTTTGATGATGCTGGCGCTGGTAAAATCAGCAATTCCAAAAGCAAGCAATACAAACCCGATCAATGCAAATCCCTTCCATTTGTACTGGCTTAAAAAAAACACCACCAGGAAAATGTAAACAGGAGTCCAGAAGTATTTGTTTCGCAGTAATGGCATCAACCAATCGAGAAATGTATTGGTCCATTCTCCGTTTATCAGGAAAAAGAGGGATTTATCAAGTTGAGTAAGGGTTTCAATCATTTTTCGAATATAGAGTATATCGCCATAATTATTGCATGTTTTGTTAAATTTGCTTTCCAAAAAAGGAGACAAGATTGACACTGATAAAATCAATATCCGGCATTCGAGGCACCATTGGCGGCCTTCCCGGGGAGGGACTTACTCCCCCGGACGTGGTAAAGTTTGTATCGGCATTTGCCCATTGGCAGTTGCAGCGCACCGGTAACCGGAAAATAGTCATTGGCAGGGACGGCCGCCTGTCGGGCGAAATGGTTCGTAATCTGGCGGTAGGCACCCTGCAGGGAATGGGCATTGACGTCATTGACCTGGACTTATCCACCACTCCCACAGTGGAAATTGCAGTGCCTGAAGAAGGAGCAGGAGGGGGGATTATCCTGACCGCCAGCCACAATCCCCGCCAGTGGAACGCCCTGAAATTACTGAATGAAAAGGGCGAATTTATTTCAGCCGAAGACGGCGCAGAAGTACTGGAAATTGCGGAGAAAGCTGATTTCTCTTATGCGGAAGTGGAAAATCTGGGTAAGGTTGAAAGGAACGACACCTATTTTCAGAAACACATTGATATGATTCTCGCCCTGCCCCTGGTGGATGCGGAGGCGATCCGAAAGGCGGGTTTCAGGGTAGTGGTAGATGCGGTGAACTCTACAGGCGGCATCGTGGTTCCACAACTGTTGAAGGCGTTAGGGGTAGTGGCCATCGAAGAGCTATACTGTGTTCCCAATGGTGAATTTCCACATAATCCGGAACCGCTGGCAGAGAACCTGACGACGCTTTCTTCCAAAGTGGTCGAAGGCAAGGCGGATCTGGGCATTGCTGTGGATCCTGATGTGGACCGTTTGGTATTTGTATGCGAGGACGGCCATTTATTTGGAGAGGAATACACCCTGGTGGCGGTGGCTGATTATGTGCTTGGCCATCAGGCTGGCAACACGGTTTCCAACCTGTCATCAACCATGGCCCTGCGGGACGTAACGCTGAAACACGGAGGAGAATATACCGCAGCGGCCGTTGGAGAGGTAAATGTGGTGAATGCTATGAAAGCGACCAACGCAGTCATTGGCGGAGAAGGCAACGGAGGGGTCATTTATCCTGCCTTGCATTACGGCAGGGACGCTCTGGTTGGTATTGCCTTATTCTTGACCCATCTGGCCAGACACAGCGGACCGGTTTCCGCGTTACGGGATACCTATCCGTCATATCATATTTCCAAGAATAAGATCACGCTGTCACCCGACATGGATATCGACGGCTTACTCAGGCAGATCCGGGACCGATACCGGGATCAACCCATCAATACCACAGACGGAGTCCGCATTGAATTCGACGGGCAATGGGTACACCTGCGCCGGTCCAACACCGAGCCCATCATCCGGATCTATTCCGAAGGCGATTCAGAGGCCGCTGCAGAACAACTTGCGAACAAAATCATTTCAGATTTCAAAGAATTTATGTTACCACAATAAATCAAATATCAAAAACCAAAAAGTATGAAAGTTTACCTGGACAATGCGGCCACAACGCCGATTGATCCTGATGTATTGAAAACTATGTACAAGGTTATGAAGGACACCCATGGCAACCCTTCATCCATCCATGCCCACGGGAGGGAAGCGCGGTCGCTGATTGAGCGTTCACGCAAGACCGTGGCCAGGTTGCTGCATGTGTCGCCTGCTGAGATATTCTTTACCTCAGGGGGAACCGAGGCCGATAATACAGCCATCACCGGAGGTGTTTCCACAGGTGGGATCAAGCACGTTATTACCGCGCGTACTGAGCATCATGCCGTTCTCCATACACTGGAAGCAATGGCAAGGCAAGGTTCCGTCCGGCTCAGTTATGTAAACCTGGACGCCGGAGGAAGACCCGATCCGGATCATTTGGATCAGCTTCTGGAGCATCATGATCGAAGCCTGATTTCCCTGATGCATGCCAATAACGAGACAGGCGCCCTTCTTGATCTCGAAACTGTGGCTGCATTATCAGCAAAACATGATGCCATTTTTCACTGTGACACCGTGCAAACGGTTGGTCATTACCAGCTTGATCCGGGTAAGTTACCCCTTCATTTTATGACCTGCGCCGCCCATAAACTTCATGGCCCAAAGGGCATAGGCTTTTTGTATGTGAACCCCGCGGTGAAGATCGCCCCCTTGATTTATGGAGGATCCCAGGAACGAAACATGCGAGGGGGAACTGAAAACGTGTATGGGATCGTAGGGTTGGCCCGCGCCCTGGAAATCGCCTGTGAGCAGATGGATGCCCACAGCAAGTATATTCAGGAACTGAAGAATTACATGACTGAGCGCCTTCGGGCAACCATTCCAGGTGTACAGTTCAACGGCCCTTTGGATCCGGAGGAAAGCCTCTATACGGTGCTGAATGTTTCTTTCCCACCCACGGAAAATGCTGAAATGCTGCTCTTCAACCTGGATATTAACGGTATATCCGCATCGGGTGGAAGCGCCTGTTCCTCTGGCTCCGACATTGGATCGCATGTGCTTACCGCAATCAATGCAGATCCGGACCGGCCATCGGTTCGCTTTTCCTTCAGCAAATACAATACGAAAGAAGAGATTGGCTACACGGTGGAAAAACTGCAAGAACTAATGAAGGTAAGTGTTTGATTTGCTTTCTATTGTAATTTTGACAAAATTTGAGGCCTTTTATTTCGAAATTTAAAATTATCAAGGATAACTTATGAGCCAAACGATTCAAATTCAGCCGGGGGTCATTACCGGCGAACAAGTGCAGCACGTATTTAAGGTAGCCAAGCAGCATCAGTTTGCCCTTCCTGCCGTAAATGTCGTGGGAACCAATTCAGTCAATGCAGTTATTGAAACAGCAGTGGAGGTGGATTCTCCTGTTATGATCCAGTTTTCACACGGCGGAGCACAGTTTTTTGCCGGAAAAGGACTTTCCAACGAAGATAACCGCGCCATTGTGCTGGGAGCTGTTTCAGGCGCCCACCATGTGCACCTGCTGGCCGAAGCCTATGGCGCCAATGTGATCCTGCATACGGATCACTGCCCTAAAAAGCTGCTGGGTTGGATAGACGGCCTGCTGGATGCCGGCGAGTTATTCTTTAAGCAACACGGAAAACCCCTGTTCAGCTCTCACATGCTGGACCTTTCCGAAGAGCCTATCGAAGAGAATATCGAAATCTGCAAGCGTTATCTCGAACGGATGAGTAAAATGGGAATGACCCTTGAAATTGAACTGGGCGTGACTGGCGGGGAAGAAGACGGTGTGGATAATACGGATGTGGATAATTCACGCCTTTACACCCAGCCGGAAGAGGTTGCCTACGCTTATGAAGAACTCTCGAAGATTAGCCATCAGTTTACAATAGCAGCCGCTTTCGGAAATGTTCATGGTGTATATAAGCCTGGTAATGTGAAGCTAACACCACCTATCCTCGATAATTCCCAGAAGTATGTGCGTGAGAAATTCAGCGTGACCGAAGAAAAGCCGGTTGACTTTGTTTTCCATGGTGGCTCAGGCTCCAGCCGGGAAGAGATCCGGGAAGCCATTTCCTATGGTGCCATCAAAATGAATATTGATACCGACCTGCAATGGGCATTTTGGGATGGCATTCGGGCTTACGAAGCAACCAATCACGATTTTCTGCAAGGTCAGATTGGCAACCCGAAAGGCGCTGATGAGCCTAACAAGAAATTCTATGATCCGCGCGTATGGTTGCGCAAAGGAGAAGAATCACTGAAAGCCCGCTTAAGGAGCGCTTTTGAAGACTTGAACTGCATCGGAAAGAATCCGTTGCTGTAAACTTGTTGAAACAAGGTCCCGGTTTATTGCCGGGTTCATGATACACGGGCCAGTTCCTGAACTTCAGGGGCCGGCCCGTTCTGATATCCGGCCCCGGGGGTTGTGAGTTACATTCCCGGTCATCATTTTCAGAAACTTGCCGATCGTATCTTTCATTTCTCGCCGGTCCACAATGAAATCCAGAAAACCATGCTCGAGCACAAATTCGGCACTTTGAAATCCCTTTGGAAGGTCCTTTTTGATGGTTTCCTTAATTACACGCGGTCCGGCAAAACCAATCATGGCACCAGGTTCGGCAATATTGATATCCCCCAGCATGGCATAGGAAGCTGTAACTCCGCCTGTGGTAGGATCTGTCAGCAGGGAAATATAAGGGATCTTTTCTTCTCCGAGGAGGGCCAGTTTGGCCGAAGTCTTAGCCATCTGCATCAGGGAAAAAGCCGCCTCCATCATGCGCGCGCCTCCTGATTTGGAAATAATCATAAAAGGGATGCGATGCTCGATGCAATAATCGATAGAACGCGCGATCTTTTCTCCAACAACTGAGCCCATTGACCCGCCGATAAAGCTGAAATCCATAGCGGCAATGACCAGGTCACTGCCATTCACCTGTCCGTGAGCAGAACGGATGGCATCTTTCAGTCCGGTTCTTTTCATGCTATCTGCCAGCCGGTCTGTGTATTTCTTGTTATCGACAAATTGGAGAGGGTCGGCAGAGGTCATATCGGGAAACAGTTCAGTAAACTGATTATCATCGAAAAGCACTTCGAAATATTCCCTGGAGCCGATCCGCAGATGGTATCCGCAATAAATACAGACGTACTGGTTCTCGAGCTGCTCGGACAGGTGGAGTACTTTTTTACAGGAAGGACATTTGTCCCAAATCCCATCGGGCGTCTCCTTTTTTTCTTCCGTCTTGGTAGTAATACCTTCTTTAACTCGTTTGAACCAACTCATACATTTTTCTTATCGGGCTACAAATTAAGCAAGCGTAATTGCTTTTTCCAAATAAACACTACTTTTGTGCTGTTTTACAGGTAAGGGAACCGGGTGTAAATCCCGGACAGGCCCGCTGCTGTAAGCTCCTGTACCGTGCTATCACGCACGATAATAAGGAATCCTTCATTGGCGATCATGTCAGGTTAGCCAAGCCACTGTTTACCCCCCGGGTGAATGGGAAGGCGGAGGAATTTCCGGAGTAAGTCAGAAGACCTGCCTGCGAAACGAACGAAATTATTGCAGCTTTCGGGACCAAAGCTGTGGAATAAGCGATTCCGTTTCCCGGGTACATCGTGCCATTCCATGCCTTCGCTCCCGTAAGTGTTTATTTAAAATCTCAAGGCATGAACAAAAAAAATGTACTTTTAAGTGGCCTGGCGGCCGGTATGCTCGTGGCAGGAACCGCCGTCGCACAGGAAAAACCGCTCACCCTGGACCAGGTGGTGATCACAGCAACCAAGTTTAACAAGAAATCATCCGAGACAGGAAAAGTGGTACGGGTGATCGGGCGTGAAGAACTGGAACGGTCAGCCGGAAGAAGCTTGTCTGAATTACTGAACGACCAGGCCGGCATGGTGATCAACAATAATTACGGGCCACAGGGAAGCAACCTTTTCTATTACCTTCGCGGCGCCGCCCCCAAATATACCACCATTCAGATCGATGGTATTCCGGTAGCCGATCCGTCGGGAATCACCACCTTTTTTGATTTGAATAACCTCTCACTCGATCAGATCGAACGCATCGAAATCCTTCGCGGCGCCGCTTCCACGCTGCATGGTTCCGGAGCGGTGGCCGGTGTCATCAATATCATTCCCCGGAAAGGAGGCAGCAAGGCCCTGGCGGTGGACGGGGTGCTTTCGGCGGGGAGCTATGGCACTTACCGGGGGAATGCGAATTTGTCAGGATCGCTATCGGAAGGCTTGTTTGATTATAATGTGGGTTACACCTACCTGAACAGTGACGGTTTTTCTTCGGCAAAACAACCTGATACTGTTTCCACACCGTTCGATAAGGACGGTTTTGGCCGCCATTCACTGAATGCGAACTTTACCCTTCGTCCCATTGATCAGCTTAGCATCAAACCCTTTCTTCGCTATTCGGCAAGTGAATACGATTACGATTACGGCGCCTTTACCGATTGGCCAAGTATTGGCGAAAACCGCTTTTTGCAGACCGGCCTGGGGTTGGTTCGTTATTTTAGTGACCGCGGGCAATGGGTTGGATCCTACGCATTTACCAGTTTTGACCGGCGGACTGATGACGCCCCGGGCGAAGGGACTGCACTCAGCCATTTCGATGGGGTACATCACCATGCCGAAACCTATTTCAATTACCGGATTAATTCCCGCTTTCAATTCATTGCCGGACTGGATTTCAACGCGTTGGAATCCGATGCCCTTACCCCTTACGGGGGGATTTCGGCAGATTCGGCCAGTATGAACTATGGCAGTGTGTACGGGTCGTTGTTCTACAGCAATGCTTCGGGCATTAACGTGGAAGCAGGGGGGCGTTTTAATCATCATTCCCTTTATGGAAATAACGCAACCTATGCGGTAAATCCTTCCTTTCTGATCAATGAGCGTCATAAAGTATTCGTGAACGTTGCTTCTGCCTTTCGCGTGCCCGTGCTGGATGAACTATATGCCTCCTATGGCAATCCCAACCTGAAACCGGAACGTTCCCAGAGCTATGAGGCAGGCTATGAAGGGCTGTTCGCCGGCGACCATCTCAAAGTCGCCATCACCGGTTTCAAACGAGATGTGGATGATGTCATTACCTACGGCCCGGAATTCAGGTACATCAATTTTGATCGCCAGGAGGACTACGGACTTGAAGTAGAAGCTGAATCAGAATTTGGAAATGTAAGCATTACAGCATTTTATACTTTTGTTGATGGGGAGTTAACAACTTCCGATACGAGCTATAACAACCTTTACAAACGGCCGCGTCATGCCGCTGGCCTCCGGTTGGGCTACCAGGTAACCCCAGCCCTGTATCTTTCGTTAAGCTCTCATTATCTCGGAGAGCGAACCGATCTGGTGTTCACCCCTGCAGGAAGCCGGGATCAGGCGCTGGATCCGGTAACCCTCTTCGATTTCTATGCCCAATACCGGTTTGGAAAGCGTTTTAAACTTTTTGCTGACCTTAAGAATATAACCGATGCGGATTATATTGAATCCACCGGCTACAACACCCGGCGGTTCAATTTTAACGCCGGCCTGAATTTTAGCTTTTAGTGTTTCGTAAAATTACGATTTGTTTCGAAACCTTTTGGTGGTTTTCACAAAAATCTGTTATCTTGAGCGTTTGTTTTACAAAACCAGTATATGGAAAAATATATCCTTTCCCTTGACCAGGGAACGACCAGCTCAAGAGCCATTATTTTCGACCATCAGGGAAGCATTCGTTCAGTGGCGCAGAAAGAATTTCGCCAGCTGTTCCCGCAGCCCGGCTGGGTGGAGCACGATCCGCTTGAGATCTGGTCCACCCAGGCCGGCGTAGCGGCTGAAGCGGTAACCCAGGCCGGAATTAACAGCGAGCAACTTGCTTGCCTGGGCATTACCAACCAACGTGAAACCACCATTGTGTGGGACCGGGAAACAGGTAAGCCCATTTACAATGCCATCGTCTGGCAGGACCGGCGGACCGCTGCCTTCTGCGACGAACTGAAAAAACAAGGGCTTGAACAGGTGATCCGTGAGAAAACTGGACTGGTGATCGATGCCTATTTTTCCGGCACCAAGATCAAATGGATTCTCGACAATGTCACCGGCGCCCGTGCAAAAGCAGATGCCGGAAAGCTGGCTTTCGGTACCGTGGACAGCTGGTTGATCTGGAATTTTACCCAGGGAAAGCTACACGTCACGGATGTGACCAATGCCTCCCGTACCATGCTGTATAACATCAATACGCTGGAATGGGACCCGGAATTAATGAAAATCCTGGATATTCCGGAAAGCATGCTTCCTCAGGTACGTTCCAGCAGTGAGGTATATGGAGAAACCTCCGGAAAGCTCATGGGGCAGCCGGTCCCTATTTCAGGCATTGCTGGTGATCAGCATGCTGCTCTTTTCGGTCAGATGTGCATCCGGCAGGGAATGGTTAAGAATACCTATGGCACAGGTTGCTTCATGGTCATGAACACGGGGACAGAAATGATTCCCTCGAAAAATAACCTCATCAGTACCATTGCCTGGCAAATCAATGGAGAAACCACCTATGCCCTGGAAGGAAGCATTTTCATTGCCGGAGCCGTGGTGCAATGGCTGCGTGATGGCCTGAAGATCATTCGTTCTTCTTCGGAGGTAGAAAAGCTTGCCCTTGAAGTCAGCGACAATGGGGGCGTTTACCTGGTTCCTGCATTTGCAGGTCTGGGAGCGCCTTACTGGAATCAGGATGCCAGAGGAACCATGGTGGGCCTGACACGGGGCACCACTGCTGCACACATTGCCCGGGCTGCCCTGGAAAGCATTGCTTACCAGACGCTCGATGTGCTGAAGGCCATGGAAGCTGATTCCGGACTGGCAATTCCCGAACTCCGGGTAGATGGAGGAGCCACTGCCAATAATCTTCTGATGCAATTCCAGGCAGACCTCCTGCAGGCCAATGTTGTCCGGCCCAAAGTAACCGAAACCACCGCGCTGGGCGCCGCATACTTTGCCGGCCTGGCCACCGGTTACTGGGAAGACATCACTTCCCTGGAAAAACAATGGCAGGAAGACCGGCAATTCACTCCCGAATTGCCCCCTGATACCACTACCACCCTGTTAAAGGGCTGGAAGAAAGCCATTCAAGCCACCACCTCCTGGACAGAATAATCAGCAACCCGAAACTCGAAACCAGAAACTAAAAAAATGTCTCCATACGTAGCAGAATTTATCGGAACCGCCTTGCTCATATTATTGGGTAATGGCGTAGTAGCCAACGTCGTATTGCAAAAAACCAACGGTTATAGCAGCGGCTGGATCGTAATCACCTTTGGATGGGCGATTGCCGTTTTTACCGGTGTGTTTGTTGTTGGTCAGTTCAGTGGCGCGCACATTAATCCCGCCGTCACCATCGGACTGGCTCTTGCCGGAAAGTTTGCCTGGATAAAGGTCGTGCCTTACATCGCCTGCCAGCTGGGAGGAGCCTTCATTGGCGCATGCCTGGTGTACTTAACCTATCGAGGACATTACAATGCCACTGAGGACGCTGACGGTAAAAAAGCCACCTTTTGTACCGCCCCCGGCATTCGGAATATTGGAAATAATCTG
>DATCYD010000061.1:0-3746 GCA_036570465.1 Anseongella sp. | reverse complement strand
AATGTTTGCGCAAAGATAAAAAATTTAGAATAATTCCCCTATAGAATTAGTAGATTATACGATTTATGATTGACAGACAAATAAACGCCCTCTGCAAACTGGGTGACTTAATGGCCGAAGATAGCGCAGAAAGAGCCCGGATCATTGAAAAAGCGGGACATAGCAATCCTTGGTTTACCCGGGAAAATGTATTGACCGCACTGAATGGCATTACGGCCAATCTGCGTAAAGAAGAGATTGAAACATGGCTGGAACCCTATGCCTGCCAGTTGCGACAACCGGAGCGGCCTTTGAATATCGGGTTGGTCCTGGCGGGAAATATTCCCATGGTAGGTTTTCACGATATCCTCTGTGTGCTGGTAAGCGGACACCGGGCATTGATCAAGATGTCCAGTCAGGACAACGAACTTACCAGCTGGATGCTCGGGAAAATGGGCGAAGCAGATCAGGAATATGCCTCCAGGATTCAGGTTACCAACCGTTTGGAAAATCCTGAAGCAATCATTGCCACCGGTAGCAATAACAGTTCCCGCTATTTCGAACATTATTTTGGCAAGTATCCTCACATTATCCGGAAGAACCGTAACTCGGTGGCCATTCTTACTGGCGAAGAAAGCATGGAAGAGCTGCAGGAACTGGGAAAGGATATTTTCCGGTACTTCGGAATGGGATGCCGCAACGTGTCCGGATTGCTGGTTCCGCCGGGCTATAATTTTGAAACACTGTTCAAGGGGCTGGAACCTTACCAGGATATCATGCAGCATCATAAATACGCCAACAACTACGATTACCAACTTACCATCCGGCTAATGAAACGGTTGCCGCACGTTACCAACGGGTTTCTTTTGCTGGCTGAAGACCCCTCCTTCGCCTCTCCCATGGCAACCCTTCATTACACCACTTACCGGAACCGGGGTGAACTTCAGGACCGTTTGCGGGAAAACACGGAGTTGTTGCAATGTGTGGTGAGCGCAGGCGGACGATATCCCGATAGCATCCCTTTTGGACAATCACAACAGCCTTCGCTCCGGGATTATGCAGACGGGGTGGACACCTTGAAGTTCCTGATTTCGATCAGTCGCTGATCAGGGGGTCTGCCCGGATCACCGTGCCGGCTGCGCTGATCGCTGATATGGCAAACCAACCTGCGGGTGTTAAGTTTGGGTTTGCGGAGCGGCTTTTGATATTTGTCCGCACATTGGCCGGTGGGGTGGCAAAGAGTCCGGCGTTGGTACTTTGGTCCATCACCTGGCTCAGAAAACCATACGTCCGCCGGTCAATGGAAGCTATTTCAACAGATGCACTGTCTCCCGGCCGGTAAGGATCGTCGCCCGGTGTAAAATCGGCAACGGGTTCAATGAACTGAAGACCATCGGCCCCCTCCCCGTAGGCCGCATCCATACAAACCTGGAAATCAATGTTCCGGGATCGCATGATCCCATTCTTGTAGGACCGGATAAAGTAATAATCCGTCTGGCCTTTCAGATCAAAAGCAATGAAATAAGCCTGATAACCGGCTTCTTGAAAAGGATTCTTGTCTTCGTAGCCATACACAATGGAATCAATTACCGGTACCGGAAACACCTGGTTCCGGGCAGTATAGTAATCTTCTCCCAGCTGGATACGAAGTTCATATTCCTTTCCTGTTTCGCCAAAAACATCGCTGCGTCGGGGCCAGCGCTGATACACACCAGCAGCAGTTTCCCGAAAGCGATACTCCCTGCCACTCTGAAGTTCTACCACCGATACACTGGCTCCGCTAATGTCCGGCGCGGATTCATCTGAAAGATAGGGCACAGACTTGCTTAACCGGATGGTTTGCACGCGGCGTGCGTCGTTCAAAAACGCATCTACGACCAATAGCGGATCCCCTTCGTCCAGCTGCAGGTTAACCACATCCTCACAGGCAGGAAGGAAAACAGCAGTCAGCAACGCAATAACGGTCAGCGACAGTACCCGCTTCAATACAACCGGGATAAGGAACCTGAACAGTTTAAACCTTCCTTGCATATCGAATCAAAAGCTAAAGTTATAAGTCACAGCAGGAATGATCGTCCCCACAATAGAGAGCCGGATTGCCTGTGTCTGCACCGGATTATCCGGATTCTGCCTAAAGAAAACACTATAGGGATTACGGCGGTGATAAATATTATAGAACGAAAAAACCCAGCTACCCCTCCATTTTTTCCCTTCCCTCCCCTTCAGGGTTGCCGACAAATCGAACCTGTGATAAGGTGCAATGCGGTAGTTATTGCGCCGTCCGGTAGTATTGTAAGGGATTTTCCAGCCCTGAATCTCCAGCCGGCTGGTGGGAAAAGTAGCAGGTGTTCCCGAATAATACACCCAGGTACCGGACAGCGACCAACGTTTTCCCAACTGCAGATTGGCTACCAGGTTCAAAACATGGGTCCGGTCATAACGATTGAAGAACCAGTCTCCGTTATTGATCCCTTCGACCCGGCGAAGGGATCGCGAGAGAGTATAACTGAGCCATCCCGTGAGTTTTCCCTGGTTTTTTGCAAGGTAAAATTCAGCCCCGTAAGCCTTTCCCCGGGCAGGCAGCAGTTCACCCTCCAGGTATTCATTCAGAATAATCTCCGAATTATCAATATAATCCAGTTGATTCGATATATCCTTATAATAGAGTTCCAGGGATGCTTCATACCGGTTTCCGCCAAAGTTCCTGAAATAGCCCGCGGCGTACTGATCTGAAGTTTGAGGGCGTATATTATTCGTACTGGGGGTCCAAACGTCCAGGGGCGTTGTGGCTGCGGTATTCGAGATCAGGTGAATATACTGCGCCTGCCGGTTATATGAAGCTTTCAAGGAGCTGCTGGCCCCAGTGGCAACCCGGACTGACAGACGTGGTTCCAACCGGTGGTAAGAGGCAATCGGATCGAAACGCCCCGCTTCGTATTCCTGTTTCAACCGGCGTGGCTCGTTGGCACTGGTATCATGATAAAGATAGACCTTCCCCGGACCCACATAATCGAACCGGGAATAGCGCAATCCGTACTGCACACGGATACCCGTACCAAACTCCTGTTCGTTTTCCAGATAAAGGCCGCTTTCCAATGCAAACTTGAGGGGAAGGCTGATGTTGTTGCTCTCGTCCCAGTTTCCAACCAACCCGTTGCCTGGCTCAAAACGATACCAGGTAGCCTTTCCGCCGAATCGAAGGGTATTGGTTGCGTTCAGATAATAGGTAAAATCGGGTTTGAGACTGTAATTGATAATCCGGGAATCCCAGTTAAAGGATTGTTCCCCTTCATTCCCAAAACGAAGCTCATAATCGTAGTTGCTGTAAATACCGGTCAGATTCATAAATAAGCGGTCGCTAAACAGATGGTTCCAGCGCGCGGTACCTGTGGCATTACCCCAATTAAAGGTGAAGCTTTGTCCAAAATGATCCTGGGCAAGTGTGCCGCTCAGGAATAAATTATTGCGTGCATTGATCCGTTAGTTGACCTTGGCGGTCAGGTCATAGAAGTTGAACAGCGCATCCTTCATATCATCTTCCAGAAATGGTCCGGCCAGCAGATCAATGTACGATCGGCGAGCCGCCACCAGAAATGAACTTGTATCTCGTTTAATGGGTCCTTCAATTGATAATCTACTGAATATCAATCCAACGCCTCCATTTACTTTAAGTTTTTTATAGTTGCCTTCTGACATACGGACGTCCAGTAACGAGGATGCCCTGCCTCCGTACCGGGCCGGAACACCGCCCTTTACCAGGGTAACTT
>DATCYD010000060.1:0-7566 GCA_036570465.1 Anseongella sp. | reverse complement strand
TTGTTTGATCCATGGAGGGAAGAGTTCACCCAAATGGGTAACATTTCTTCTTTTTCTGGGGAGTCCCGCCCTGGGCATATTTCACATGGGAGTGAAAGAGGGGTATCGCGAAGAGGCACGTGGGTAAATCAAACCGGCATTTTAAATTCATTGTTATGAAAAAGGTCAAAACAAAAAAAATGCTGTTGGTGGGTGTTCCACTTGTTCTCCTGCTGTTGGTCCTGATCTACTATACAGGCCGTTTTGCAGGAGGACTGCTGTTTCACCTTACCAATCAGTAATCCCGGAAGGGCAGGGGGGAAACTTCCTGTCCTTTCTTTCAAATACTTCTACCTATGAAAAAGCCAGAAATGTTACCTGTTGGGGTAACAGAGCTAACCTATGAGCACTATTTCAGACATTTCAGCAGACAGTCGAATATTGTTTATGTAACGGTTTTGCTGGCCGTGACGGCTGCATTTGTTGCCTTGTTTTTCGTTTCCGCGGATATTGTCGTCAGAGGCACCGGGACGCTATCGGCATCCGGGAACCGAAGTTGGATAAAGGCGCCGGTCTCCGGCAAGGTTGCCGCGGTAATGATCCGGGAGAACCGCCCGTTCAAAGCGGGTACTCCGCTATTTATCATGAAATCGGACCTGCTTGACCAGGAGGTTTCGTACCTGCGAAAGCGAAAGCAGGAGGTGAACCAAAAAATACGGGATTTAAGACAATTAGTGATGTTATGCAGGGATCGGGACGTATCGAAACCCAGGTCACTGGTTACCTCTGTGTACCGGCAGCAATACGAGTTGCTGAGACAGGAAGTGTCTGGTGCAACCATGCGTTTACGTAATCATCAGGCAGATTTCCGAAGACATCGCCAACTGTTCAGGGCCGGAGTAGTGGCGGCATCGGAATTCGAAGAGCACCGGTTTTCGGTAGAGCACGCGAGCATTGAGTTGGTTTTGCTCTATCGTCAGCAGGGGATCCGCTGGCAGCAGGATCTGGACCGCCTGAAAACGACCCTGTCCGAACTCGACTCTAAAGAACGAAGACTTGGTGAGGAAAAAGAAATTTATACGATCAGGGCGCCGGCGGGTGGAAGTTTGCAGCTGGTGGAGGGCCTTTATCCGGGCGCATTTCTCAATCAGGGAGAAGAAGTAGCCCGGTTTTCTCCGGACTCCGGCTTGTATGCAAAAATATGGATATCGCCTGCCCGTATTGGCCTCATCAGAGAAGGCATGCGGGTCCGTTTGCATGTGGATGCCTTTAATTACCAGCAATGGGGAATAATTACAGGGAATGTGGTCCGGATTTCGGAAGATGTGACTCCTGCACGGGACGGCGCTCCGTTTTTTGAGATTATGTGTTCCCTGGACAAGCGGGCGTTGGTGCTGGAAAATGGATATAAAGGGGAACTCCGGAAAGGAATGAGCGTCCGGGCGAGGTTGCTTGTTGCCGAGCGCACCCTTTTCCAGTTATTTTATGATTCCATTGAAAATTGGCTGAATCCGTATGGGCAGGATAAAGGTTAAACAGCATGATATCTCCGATTGCGGAGCGGCTTGTCTTGCATCGGTGGCGGCCTGGTACCGCCTGAAGCTTCCGTTGGCGCGTATCCGCCAGTATGCAGCCACCGGCCCCGAAGGGACTACCGTACTCGGAATGATTCAGGCGGCCCGGCGGTTAGGTTTTGCGGCAAAGGGTGTGAAAGGTAAAATGGAGAACCTGCGTAAGATTCCCCTTCCTGCCATTGGCCATTTGATTATAAAAGATACGCTGCATCATTTTGTCGTTCTCACAGAGGTTTCGGAGCGGTACCTGAAAATTATGGATCCTGCCGATGGCAGGGTCCATCGGGTATCGTACACAGCGTTTGAGAAGATATGGACGGGGGTATTGGTTTTGCTGTTGCCGGACGAGGGGTTTAAAAGAGGTAATGAAAAGATGGGAACATGGTGGCGGTTATGGTTGTTGTTGCAACCTCATTGGGGGGTATTGTTGCAGGTGCTCTTTGGGGCCCTGGCTTATACAATACTTGGCCTTTCCACTTCGGTTTTTGTCCAGAAGGTTGTGGATTATGTATTGCCCGGGGGAAATACCGGCCTGTTGAATCTGATGGGGATAATTATGATCGCTGTCCTGTTGTTACGGGTGTTTATCTATCATATGAAAACTGTGATGACACTCCGGACCGGGCTGCAACTGGATGCCAGACTTGTTCTGGGGTATTGCCGTCACTTGTTCCTCCTTCCGCAAAATTTCTTCGATAGCATGCAAACCGGAGAGATTATTTCACGAATGACCGATGCGATGAAGATTCGTGTTTTCATCAACGAAGGCCTCGCTGCTATTGCGGTAAACATCCTGATCCTCCTGTTCTCCTTTGGGGTCATGTTTACCTCTTATTGGAAACTGGCCCTTGCGATGTTGGTCATGATGCCGATGCAAATATTGATCTATTTCCTTTTGAACAGGGCGAACCGGCGTACGCAACGTCTTCTGATGGAACACAGCGCTGATCTTGAAAGCCAGCTGGTAGAATCAGTTCGGGCAGCAGGTACAATCCGGCGTTTTAGCCTGGAGGAATTCGTCAATCTCAAAACAGAAAGTCATTTCATCCGACTTCTACGGACTGGATATACTGCTTCAGTGAATGTCCTGCGGGCAGAAAATGCTTCATCCTTTGTTTCCTCTCTGTTTACGATCTTATTGCTTTGGACCGGAGCGGGATTTGTATTGAAGCAATACATTTCTCCTGGCGAGTTGCTTTCCTTTTATGCGCTTTTTGGTTACTTCACAGGACCCATGCTAAGCCTGATCAGAATGAACATAACTGTGCAGGATGCGCTTATCGCTGCGAACCGGTTATTTGAGGTCATGGATCTGGAACCGGAGGAAACAGGACAGAAAATGGAACTGACTGGCGAAATGGCTGGTCCGGTTTGTTTTAAAGGGGTAACCTTCAGGTATGGAAGCCGGCCTGCTGTATTCGAGGATCTGAATCTCTGCTTTACCAAGGGAGAGATCACGGCTGTTGTGGGAGAAAGCGGTTCGGGAAAAACGACCTTGTCATCGCTCATGCAACGAATATACCGCCCGGAAGCCGGGAATATTATGATCGGGAATGTGGATATCCACTATATTGGCCATCAGAGCCTGCGTCAGCTGGTGGGAGTAGTGCCTCAGCAAACCGACCTTTTTTCAGGAACTGTCCTTGAGAATATCGCGCCAGGGACGTTCGAGCCCGATCTTGAAAGGGTGCTTTCTATTTGCAGGAAGCTGGGAATAATGAGATTCATAGAAACGCTTCCCCTGGGACTGGATGCGGCTATCGGAGAGAACGGGATGATCCTTTCGGGGGGGCAGCGGCAACGGCTGGCGATTGCACGGGTGCTGTACCGGAATCCCGGAGTCCTGGTCCTCGATGAAGCAACCGCTTCCCTGGATACGGCATCCGAGAAATATATCCGGGAGGTGCTTTTTTCATTACGCCAGGAAGGCAAGACCATTATCGTAATTGCCCACCGGTTAAGTACTGTGGCCGGGGCGGATAAGATTGTTGTGCTGGGAAAGGGGAGGGTGCTGGAATCGGGAACTCCTGCGGAATTGCAGAAAAAGCAAGGCAGCTACTATCGAATGTGGAGGCTGCAGACCGGAGCAATGGATTTTCAACCATGAAAGGCCAAATAAGTAGGATATTATGCTTATTATTGTGGATTGTTGCAGATTACGGTTGCCTGAAACGGATCCGCCTGAACCCGGGTATTTATGAAACTTCGACACGTCAGTTGTTTGTGCCTTCTGCTTTCACTTTCGGCCTGTGTGAATCAGGAAGATAAAGGAGAGAAAAGCAATTTCAAGGGGGAGGAATTCAGCAAACATGTTCGCTCAACCGATCCAAGGACACCCGAAGAAGAACGATTGGGTTTTAAACTGCCGCCGGGTTTTGAAATAAGTTTATTCGCTTCAGAGCCTGATATCGGTAAACCGATGAATATTGCTTTCGACGCCAGGGGAAGGATGTGGGTTACGCAGTCGTTTGAATACCCGTTTCCTGCGAAAGGAACGGGGAAAGATCGTATTACCATTCTCGAAGATACCGACCAGGACGGTAAGGCTGATAAATTCACACATTTTACCGATACGCTGAATATCCCTATTGGCATTTTACCCTATAAGGATGGGGCCGTTGCATATAGCATCCCAAACGTTTACCGTTTCAGCGACCAGGATGGGAACGGGGCCGCGGATGCATCACAGGTTCTTCTTGGCCCTTTTCAACACAAGGATACGCATGGGATGGTGAATAATTTTACCTGGGGGTTCGATGGCTGGGTATATGCCGATCATGGTTTCACAAATCATTCTACCGTGGCAGGAAAGGATGGGGATTCCATTACGATGAAATCAGGGAATACCTTTCGGTTCCGGCCCGATGGAAGCCGGGTTGAGCAAACAACTTACGGACGGGTGAACCCTTTCGGACTGGCATTCGATGAGTTTGGTTATCTGTATTCTGTGGACTGCCATTCTTCTCCGATTTATCAGTTGATCCGCGGCGGGGATTATCCTCAGTTCGGAAAACAGGCGGAAGGCATCGGTTTTGCGCCCAACACGAAACCACACGGGGAAGAATCCACAGCCCTGGCGGGACTTGCCTACTATTCGATGAACGCTTTCCCGGAAGAATTCCGAAAGAATCTGTTCATCGGGGACGTGGTAACTTGTCGTGTGCATCGTTATTCGTTTGAGTTTAGGGGTTCAACACCTGTTGCCAAAGCGGAAGAGGATCTGGTGATGAGTGCCGACCCGTGGTTCCGTCCGGTGGACGTAGAATTGGGGCCGGACGGCGCATTGTATATCGCTGATTTTTACAACCGCATTATCGGACATTATGAGGTGCCGTTGGATCATCCAGGCCGTGACAAGGTCAGCGGCAGGATCTGGAGGGTCACTTATCATGGAAATAGCGAAGAAGTGAAAGACTGGACCAGCGCCGGAGTAAGAGAATTGCTGGAAGCATTTGAGCATCCTGGTTTAAAGATACGGCTTAAAGCGGCTAATGAATTGGTTGGCCGGATCGGCGATGAAGCGGTGACCCCATTGAAAATACTGATTTCCCGGAATGAAACCGGTTCTCAACAGTATGTTCATGCATTATGGACACTGTATCGTTTAGAGGCCCTGGACGGGGATCTTATGCGAAATGCGCTTAAGCATGAGGATCCCATGGTGAGGACCCACGTGCTTCGGATCCTGGCGGAAATGGATGCGCCGGGAGAGGAATATTATCAGGCGGTAAGTGCGGCGCTTTCTGATTATGATCCGCATGTACAACGGGCCGCGGTAGAAACACTGGCCCGGTATGGCAGGCTTTCCACTATACAGCAGCTTGTGGATTTCCGAAATAAGATTCCCGATTACGATAGCCACCTTTTATATACCACCCGGCTTTGTCTCCGCAATTTGCTTAGAAATGAGCAGTTGGTGGATGAGGTAATCGCCGGCCAATGGGATGATCAGCAGGCTGCTACTCTGGCGGATGTTTTGACTGGGGTGAATCTGGAACAGGCAGGTAGCTTTCTGTTTTCCTATATGAAAGCTCACACGATAGCCAATGACCAGATTGCCCGGTTGCTGAAACATGCAGCCCGGCTTGTGCCTGCCAAACAGCTGGAGGAAGTGATCACCTGGTCAGAGAAAGTTCATGGCAACGGCATTGAAACATCTTTCAGAGCATATACAGCTATTCGGGATGGGATGCGTCAACGAGGTGTTCCCGACAACATCATATTTGAAAGATGGGGACGCGAATTGACCACTGCGATCCTACACAAATATTTTGCTCCCGGTTCAGAAGAGTCGGCGACAGCCGCCTCCAACCAGGAAATTGCCCGGCAACGATTTGCGTTAGAATTTGCCGGGAGCAGGGATGTCGCCGGTCTTGAAGATAATCTGCGAGTGGCCCTGGAGCGAAGAAACACTGACAGGGATACGCGGATAACTGCAGCCCGGGCGCTCATGCAGATCGATCAGGACAAGAATGCAGGGCTTCTCGGGGTCATTCTCACAACGGACTCGGCTGATCTGGAGCTACGGAAACAAATGGCGGCGGTGCTGGGAGAATTCCACGGGAAAACGTCCCGATCCATGCTTGCTGTCGTTAAAAATGCACCTCCCGCTCTGCAGACAGAGGTAGTAAAAGCCCTGATAAACTCTCCGGGCAGTATCGCATTGGTCTTTGAAAAAGTTAAAAACGGTGATCTGTTTCCCCGGACATTACTGGACCCGCAGGTTAAGCAGCAGCTTCCTGCGCTAACTGCGGCACAACAACAGGAATACGACTCCCTTACGGCGGATATTCCGCCGGTTAGCGAGGAAAAACAGGCATTGCTATGGGCAAGGGTCGTGGGGTTCAACAAGGCCAGCAAAGCAGATAGCATGGTAACGGAAGGAAAAAAATTGTTTACTCAGAACTGTTCTCCCTGCCATCAGATTGAAGGGGAGGGGGGGATGATTGGTCCGCAGCTGACTGGTATCGGGAACTGGGGCGCCAGCGCACTGGCGGAGAAAATATTGGATCCCAACCGAAACGTATCGGCATCTTTCCGAAATTATATCATCAGGACGAAAGACGGAAGGACCCTGACGGGGTTATTTCGGAGAGAAGAAGGAGCAACTGTGATCTTTGCCGATGTGACCGGTAAAGAGTTTACTTTGAGCAAAGCCGATATTGCCGGACAGGAGGTGTCAGAGTTCACCCTGATGCCGGGAAATTTCGGGGAGGTGCTGTCCCAGGATGAATTCAATAAATTAATGTCTTACTTGCTAACACAGAAATAAACACATTTTATGAATCACGCTTCAACATTGCTGATCACAGCATTTGCCTTTTTTGGCTATTGCAATGCCGGGGAAGCCCTGGCGCAGGAAGGTCCGGCCGGCCCGGTCCGTTTTACAAAAGTACAGATTGGTTCGGAAAGTTATGAATCGGCGGGTATCCTGGACGTGAACGGGGACGGAAAGCCCGACATTGTTTCCGGCGCTTATTGGTACGAAGGCCCGGCATTCACAACCAAGCATTACATTGGCGAAGTCAAAGCCTATGGTGAATACTGGGACGATTTTTCAACCATTCCAATGGACGTGAACGGGGATGGCCGAATGGATTATGTGACAGGTAGCTGGTTCAGTAATAGTGTTCGCTGGCATGAGAATCAGGGCAAGGAGGAAGTCTGGAAAAAGCATATTATCGGTGAAACGGGAAATGTGGAATGCACCATCGGCTGGGACGTGGATGGGGACGGCCATATTGAGATCGTACCGAACACGCCCGGACAACCTTTAAAGTTCTTTAAACTGCTGAGGGATGCTTCAGGGAAACCAACCGGAGAGTTCCAAACGGTCCGGATTGCCGACAATCAGGGCCATGGATTGGGTTTTGGCGATATAAACGGGGATGGCCGTGGTGATTTTGTGCTTCCCGATGGCTGGCTGGAAGCTCCTAAAGATCCACTGAACGGGAAATGGGAGCCGCACCTCGAATTTAAGTTTGGCGGAGCCAGCGTCCCTATTCTGATCGTG
>DATCYD010000059.1:0-6573 GCA_036570465.1 Anseongella sp. | reverse complement strand
AACGCATTCCCACGGCTGTTAACACCCATTACGCCCACTTTGATCCGATCATTTGCGCCGAAAAGATTCGCGTAACTTTTTGCATTGAAGCCGGGCAGAATGCCGCCCGCGGTAAACACCGCGGCGCCGGTCAGAGATTTTTTAATGAACGCTCTGCGTGAGTCATTGCTTATCTTCATCATTCACTTGATTTAGGAATACTTTACTGTTAGTTCGTGTACGTACCCGAAAATAGGAAATTACATTTACATAAAAAACAGTCCTCTCACATTTTCTCGATTATTGCCGGGTTGTAAGCTTCCGCATTGCCCTGGCGAACCTCTTACCCAGCTTTCTGGCTGATGGAGAATTAAAATGCGTTCCGTCTCCTTTGTGTCGTAAGCCCCTGGACGAAACCACAACCGAAAAGGGAATAACATCCGGCAAACGTTCCATTTCCCGGTTGATAGACTGGTAATTTTCCTTATACCGTCCCAGTTCTCCGGCCACGAAGGCCAGGCTGTCATTTCCGGTTTCCTGCCGGATATGATCCACCAAAACAGCCAACTTTTTCAGCCATGTTTCCGAAGCGCCCGGGCGGCTGTCGCTTTCGCCCTGATGCCAGATAATCCCTTTGACCACTCCGGTTTTCATGGCCTCTTTTATCCGGACCAGCGCATCATCGTACGGATGGGTTTTGGTCACTTTATCAAAAGCACCCGCTTGCCATAAGTTGATAGAAGTTCCGCCTACGGCACAGGGTACCAGCCCAATCCGGACATCCGGGTTGGCCTTTGCCATCTTTATCCCAAAAGTCAGCCCCGGCCCAACACCGGCCACTTTCGGCTTGTCGAAATG
This sequence comes from Anseongella sp., assembly GCA_036570465.1. Lineage (GTDB taxonomy): Bacteria > Bacteroidota > Bacteroidia > Sphingobacteriales > Sphingobacteriaceae > Anseongella. The sequence continues at coordinate 5,736 of DATCYD010000059.1, read as the reverse complement.
AAGGGGGTTCCTGGCCCCCACCCATTCTTTCCGCTTGTTAAGCACCAAAACTCTTTCATGACTTCTCTCCAGAAACGCTCCTTCCACCTTCCCGCGTCCGGCCATATTGGATTGCCCCATGAGCAAGTAGATGTGAAAATTTGTATCCGGCATTTCCGCCGGGACCTTCTCTTGCGCCGAAGTGGTTATGCCTGCCAGTACGAAAACCAGTAAGAGTGTGTATTTAAAAGTCATTAAAAAGTATTTTCGTGTCATTAATTTATCGGCGTTTAGCTTTTTCCATCACCTTCTCCAGCGAGACAGTTGCCCCCTTTTTTCGCTTGCTTTCATCTGCTGCCGCCATAAAAGCAAATATTTCCAGGGTTTCGTCCTCGTTTACCGGTGGCTTGCCCGTGTCAAAGAAATGAACGATTTCTTTCAGCAAAGGCAGGTAGCCATTGTACGGGCCCAATACCATATTTCCTTTTTCACCATAGGCGGTTCCTCCGTAGCCATGTTTGCCTGTGCGGGTGCCGCGGAAAGTACCAATGCGTCCGTCTTCCCAAACTCCGGTTACGATATCCGTTCCTTCAGTGTGGACCCGGGATACGCTTTTGCAACCGGTGCCCATGACAGTAAATAAGGCTTCCACGCCATGAACACCATACCAGAAAAGGTCCGGATGTGTTTTTTCGATCGTCGCCGGGCTATAGGTATCTGCTCCCAGGACCTGGCCGATCTCACCATGGCGTACCTCCATGGCCTTTCCCATATATCTCAGGGAAGATGCCGAGAACACCGGTACCTGATACTTTTTAGCCGCTTCGAAGATCTTAATCGCATCCCCTAAAGAGGCCGCTATGGGTTTATCAATGAATACAGTTTTCCCCGCTTGAAAAACCTGCATCGCTTGTTCCAGATGAAGCCTGCCATCATTGGTTTCCAGCAGCACGAAATCAACCTTTTCCAGAAGTTCGTCAACCGAGTTTGTTATTGTCACGCCCAGTTTCCTGACTTCTTCGGTATAATGGGGGATACGGCTAACACTCGATTCGATATCCTTGCTTCCGTGAGGATAGGCTGCAACCACCCGGTACCCCCCCAGGCTGTCTCCGGCCGCCGGATCATTAAATGCTTTTGCAAATGCTGTACTGTGAGAGGTATCCAGGCCAATAATACCTACCCGTTTACCGGATTGCGCTATGCTACCTTTTCGCTGGCTGTTTTCCGGCTGATCCTGGTCCTTTGGGCTAATTATAGAGGTTAAAGGTGCTGAGATTGCCTGGTGCAGGGACGTTGCCGGACCAGCCAGACTCAGGCCAAAACCCGCTGCTGCACTCCGGATAAACTGCCTTCTTGATTTGCTCTTTTTTTTCATAATATCATTGAGTTGATCCAATGCCTTCCCCTTTTTCCGAAACAGGAATTGCCAATGGAGCGAATGGATCAGGGAATCTGATCAAATCCTGTACGGTGGTCCCCTCATGTTCAAACCTTGCAAGTGTATAAACATGGCCGTCACGTCCCACTGCAATCGAATTCACATAAGTGGGTCTGCCAGAATCCGAATAAAAAACAGGCCCATGATCGGTATATTTTCTTTCCGGAATATGATAGGTTACCAGGTGAAGATTTTCCAATCCACGGGCGGCTCCTTTGGCAATTTCTTCTGCTCCCTGGACCCGCTTCCCGTCTATAAACACCGGAGCGCCTGTCAGGTAATAAATCGTTTGCCCGTCCGGGCCGAGTTGATAACCCAGGTACCCATAACTGAACTGATCGAACATTCCGCTTCTTCTTGAAGGAGATGAGGTGATTCGTTCCACCAATTCGATCTCCTTGCGGTGGGGATCAAAACGAAACAAATATCCGGAATTGCCGTGCACTCCGTAGGCTACTCCTTCTGCTCCGTACCAAAAAACCTTCCTCCAGTTATATGCCATACTGCCCGGCCCGCGTGGATCATAGGTCCCGAAATAATCTAGCTTCAAATTAATTTCTTCCATTTTCTCCAGGCCAGACGCTCCCGGGCGGAAATATAAGATGTCTCCTTCGGAGGTTGACAAATAGACGATGCCATCTTTCGGATCCACGAACATGGAACGACATAGCACGCGGTAATCGTCCCCCGGAATACCTGCTTCTCCATTAGCCGAAACAAGGCCATGATCCCGCAACTGACCCGTTGCAAGGTTGTAACTTATGAAATATCCCCGGGGCCAGGTGATCGCGTAGATCATTCCCCGGTCTGCATCCAGTATCATTGTCAAGACTCCTTCGCCATGCGGAGCAATAGCTAAATCCTTAAATTCTCCGCTGTCAAGATCAAAAGACAGAATATGACCGCCAGGGTACAAACCAACTCCATCCACCGGCCGTTCAGGCAGCCGTTCCATCCCATCAACCATTTCATAATAGCCGATGTGCGTCGCAAAATACAGCTTCCTGTCCTTTTCATAAAAATCCACATGACTCTTCCCCTGGGGGATGGTTTCGCCATTCTTTTCACCGCAAATTTCCGTTAAATCAGCCAGCACATTTGTTGAGTCACTCAAAGGGTCATACACACATACCTTGCCTCCTTCATAGAGCGACACCGAGGAAAGGACATAGTAAATTTTACCGTCACTTGCCCTGGAAACGGCGTTATATGTGTCATGCGCCTGGCCAAAACCCGAGTAATACCGTTTTGCAATCATCACTATCTGTTTATATAATATGTTATCTTCATTATCATTTTATACCTGTGGCGCCCAGTACGTACAGTAAGCCGTGGAATACACTGGTCCTTTGAACAACGTGCAGCCACCGCACTTTTCCTCATCTTTCGGCGGAAGGTAAAGATTGCAATTGCTGCATTGACGGTCCGGGATGGGTGACTCACTTTCGTAACCCAGGTTTTTCCGTACCTGGAGGTCATCACTTCTTAGCTTTGAAAAGTCCTCACAAGGATTCGTGGCCTGGCCTGTCTCATGAGACGGGTTCTCCGGGTCTGGTCCGGTGGTTCCGGTGGTTCCGGCACCATTCTGCACATCCTGACCCCTCCCGCGGCCGCATCCGCCTGAGATCAGGACGCCGGCAAACAATGTTCTGAAAAATAATCTCCTGGCCGGAATCGTTTCCATTTTATTTACTTTTCAACTTTTTAGCGTACGCCAATCCCATTTCCATTCCTTCCCGGGCAGCCGCGGACCATTGCTTCCGCTTTTCACGGGCTGCGGAATCCCGGGCGGCAGCCCCCTCCGAACCGGCACTTAAAGAAGCAATGACACCCTGAAGATGAGCTAATTCCTCTTCCACTTCCCGGGCAGCAATAATGAATGAAAGATCCTGCAGGAAACGGGTACGGCCCGAAGTCATTTCTGCAAAAAACCGCTTCCCGGTAACCAGCCGATCAAGAAGTATGATCGATGAGCCGGCATTGGAACTCAGTATCGCCATTCGGAACCACCGGTCATCACTGTGACGGATAGCGGCTTCCACCAGAACAGGTACCGCCTCAGCGGCTGGAAACTCACCCAGGCTCAGGCAAGCCTGAAGGGCTACCCTTGCCGAAGGATCAGTAGTTCTTTCTTTTATTTCCGGGAGACACTCCGGGAAACGCTCTGCCAACCGGAGCCCATGTTCCCGTAGCCCGGGATGAGAATCGTTCAGGGCCGCCTTAACGAGCTGTGTATCGAGTGCCGAAAGCCCTTCCAGGGCATATAATGCATGTAGCCGGCCTCGTGGATCTTCCTGTTTGCGGAATAAATGTTTCAGAGCGGGAACAGCCGACCGGTCCTGTCGTTCCAGCAGCAATTGCTGTGCCTGTAAGCGCCACCAGCGGTTGGGATGCGCCAGAAGCGGTACCAACTCCACCGTTTCCATGGCTTCCGGATGAGGTTGTTGATTTTTTTCCGGAATATAGTCTTTGGGCAGAATCCTGTAAATACGTCCCCGGTCGCTGCCAGCCATAAAATCCATATCTACTTTAAGGTCTCCGGGAATGGAAAGCGGTGTTTCAATGTGCTGCCGATACATATCCACCAGATAAAGCGCGCCGTCGGGACCTGACGTTAAACTCACCGGGCGAAACCAGGGATCCGTCGAGCTGAGAAACTCACGCTCTTTTTCAAGCTCGCTTCGCCCGGCACGGTACACCGGCTTGTCTTCCTGCGTGATCAGGACATCCCGATGCACCAGGTTTCCGGATACATCTCCGGTAAACAGACTTCCATAAAAGGCCTCAGGGAAAGCGTCTCCCGCATATACGGTTCCGCCTGAACTACCTGTAAAATGATCTTCAGCATACTCGGTCCGATCCAGGCCACGCTCCTCATACTCCTGTTGACGCCGCCGGGTACGTTCTGCCCTCCAATAAGGGGCCGGGGTTTGCTGAAACATCCGTAAGCCGTGATCTGAAATATCCACTACCGCCCTGTCGGAGGGCAGGTACGGATGCCGGTGCAAATATCTCCCTGGGATCACCGCCTGTTGCAGGTGAATCGTATTCTGGGTCATGAAACGATGACCCCAATCGTCAAAGGTTTGGCCAAACTGGGCAGACCCGGTTTCCGCCTCAAACACCCCCCGGCCCAGGCGGAACCGGAAGTCAGATCCGCTGAGGGAAACAGGCGGGGCATCCGGCTTTCGGGCAAAGCGAATTTCGCCCGGTTGACCGTTGTTGGACGCATAAATCCAATTGTCCACCCCAAAACGAAGATTCGTGATCTGGGCTTCTGAATTATTCTCGAAAAATCCGGAAAACAAAACTTCGCGTGCATCTGCACGACCATCGCCAGTGGTATCTTTCAAAAAAAGAATATAAGGCGCAGCAGTTACGAGAAGGCCGTCTTTCCAGGGCAATACGCTGGTAGCTTCAGAAAGGCTGTCCGCAAAAAGTATGGCTTTGTCCATTTTCCCATCGCCATTGGAGTCTTCCAGCAAGCGGATACGGCCTTTTGCCTTACCCGGCTCGGGTTTGAACGGATAATCTTCCATTTCCACCACATAGGCACGCCCCCGCCGGTCAAAAACCATCTCAACCGGATCCATGACCATGGGCTCAGCAGCCACCAGTTCAATGGTAAAGGCACTGTCCAGTTGAAAACTACCAAGCGCCTCATCCGGTTCCAGAGCTTCCGGATAACGGCTTTGAGAGCAGGAAAACCCTAAAACAGACAGCAAGCCAAGGAAGATTACCAGGTGATTTTTCATGCTTGCATCCCTTATATTCTGAATAATTTCTTAGCATTCCTGTATAAGATCTTCCGTTCGATGCGCCGGCGGGATGACAATTTCCGAATCTCAGAGATCCCCTTCGCCCCAATGCATTTTTCTCCCTTTCCCACAACGTCATTGCAATCACTTCCGTATAGAAGCTGATCCTGATGACGTTCCAGAAATCCCCGGGCATGCGCCTCGTCCCTCGTCAGGGAATTCAAACCTGAACCCGCCGAGAGATCGCCATACATGTTGGGATAATCACGGAGTAATTGATCCGTAATGCCTCCCGGTGAAACGGCTGTTTTGGGATAAAGAACACGTTGATCGTCATGTGCCTTATCCACGTTGGCCCACCAGGTTTGCGCATGCCCTATAAAATTTACTTTCGGGTATTTTTCCAGCATCCGGTGAAAACGTTCAAGGTGATAGCTATACATTTTATGCTGCCAGTGCATCAGAACAGGAACATTGTATTTTTCCGCCAGGTCATAGATCCGCTGCATCTCCGGGGAATCACAATCAACCCCAAATTTCAACTCTCCAATCACTTTT
>DATCYD010000058.1:0-3549 GCA_036570465.1 Anseongella sp. | reverse complement strand
TCGCTATAAAGCGGAAAATCCTCCATCCAGGTATTCACCGCTTCCCGGGTAGCCTGGATGGTTTTTTCATTCTCCGGATCCTGAAGCACTGCATCAATCAGTTCCACGATCCGGTCCATATCCGCTTCCTTCATTCCGCGTGTAGTAACTGCAGCCGTACCTACCCGAATGCCTGAAGTCACAAATGGAGAACGTTCGTCAAAAGGAACCATGTTCTTGTTGACCGTAATATCTGCTTCTACCAGGGCCTCTTCAGCAGCTTTTCCGGTAATGTCTTTATTGCGCAGATCAATCAGCATCAGGTGATTATCGGTACCCCCTGAAATAATATCATAGCCACGGCTTTTCAAAGCAGCCGCCATTTGCGCCGCATTTTTCCGGACCTGTAAAACGTAATTGAAATAATCTTCACTTAGGGCTTCGCCGAAAGCGACCGCCTTGGCAGCGATCACATGCTCCAGAGGACCTCCTTGTGTGCCGGGAAATACAGCGCCATCTAAAATAGCAGAAACCTTCCTGGTTTCTCCCTTGGGCGTTTTTTCTCCCCAGGTATTCTCAAAATCCTCTCCCATGAGGATCATCCCTCCACGAGGTCCTCGCAAGGTTTTATGGGTAGTGGTGGTTACTACATGGCAATGTGGCAACGGATCGGTCAGCAGCCCGCGGGCAATCAGGCCGGCCGGGTGGGCAATATCAGCCATCACCAGCGCGCCTACCTGATCGGCAATTGCCCTGATCCGCTGGTAATCCCAGTCACGCGAATATGCCGATGCGCCACAGATGATGAGCCGTGGTTTTTCTGCTACCGCGGTTTGTTCCATCTGATCGTAATCAATGTATCCCGTTTCCCGGTTCACACCATAAAAGAGCGGCTGATAAAGGCGGCCGGAAAAATTCACAGGCGATCCATGGGTGAGGTGGCCGCCATGAGCCAGGTTAAAACCCAGGATCTTATCGCCCGGCTTCAGCAAACCCAGCATCACCGCCGCATTCGCCTGTGCTCCGGAATGTGGTTGTACATTCACCCAGGCAGCATTAAATAATTGTCTGGCCCGGTCGATGGCCAGCTGTTCGGTCTGATCCACGATCTGACAACCGGCATAATAACGACGTCCGGGCAAACCTTCGGCGTATTTATTGGTCAAACAGGAACCTTGAGCCTGCATCACCTGCAGACTGGTGAAATTTTCCGAAGCAATCAACTCCAGGCCTTCACGCTGCCTTTTAAGTTCCTCATCGATCAGCTTAAAAACTTGTGTATCTCTTTTCATGTTCAATTTTCAAACATTGATTATTTTGTGGCTCCGCCGCGCAAAAGTATTAATTTAGCCGGTAAAATATGTATTTTTTCAAGATTCTGGAAATTGCCGGAGTAGTCTGCGGCCTTCTGTACCTGCTGCTTATCATTAAGGAAAACATCTGGTGCTGGCTCTTCGGCATTCTGGCCTCGGCCATCACTGTTTTTCTCTACATCGAACACAAACTCTACCTGGAAGCCGGGCTGAATTTCTTCTATATTCTTGCCGGCATTTACGGCTGGATATTCTGGGCCCGCCACCAAAACGCCAATCATCAGACCCCGGTCACCGGCTGGATACCCCGCTATCATGCCATTGCCCTTAGCAGCGGCATACTCCTGGCAATCGCCCTGGGTCAGATCATGGCCCAACACACCGACTCTCCCCGCCCCTTCATCGATGCCGGCCTGACGGTTTTCAGTTTCATCGCTACCTACATGGAAGCCAGGAAAATACTTTCCACCTGGTACTACTGGTTCATCCTCAATGCCGCATCGGTGTGGCTCCAGGTTGACCGGGAACTCTATTTCTATGCAGCATTGTCTGTTTTCTACACCTTCATGTGCATCAAGGGTTACCTTGAATGGAAAAAAAGTTACAAGCCATCCAGGCACTGACTGGCCGGGTTTTTGGGGAATGATTCAAAAAATAGTCTATGAAACACGCTTACCACATTCTCGCGGAGATTCTATTGCTATTTCTTCTGGCAGTCCTCTTTTTTCAGTATAAACAAATAAAGAACGAACGCGACGCACTTCAGGCAAGCAAACAAGGACTCGACTTTGAACTGAAACTACGCTCCGACTCGATGACAGAACCCGATCATTCAATCGCCTACCTGAATCATCTGGCCGACAGCCTGTTTGACGAATCCGACATTCTCTACTTTAAAAAGAAGGGCCTGAACAACCCCGAAAAAGAATTACTCAACAGCCTCTATCGCCAACAAGACCTGATTCCCCGGGAAGGGGTTCTGGGTGGTACCATGAAGATATGGAACGCTGTCCTTCTGGGCCGTCATTGGGCAATAGCTTACTTCGAAGACGGCCATGTCGGCGGAAATATGATCCTCAAACACACTGTCGAAGAAGGAAACATTCAATGGCAGATCTTAGACAATTCATTTAACAATTTCTAACAATTCCTTTTTGAGGAATCGCCCGGTGTGGCTGTCCGGGGAATGGATGAGGTTGTCGGGAGAGCCGGTGAAAATAATCCGGCCTCCGCCGGATCCGCCCTCGGGTCCCATGTCAATGATGTGATCGGCTACTTTAATCACGTCCAGGTTGTGTTCGATGACCAGGACTGTGTTTCCGCGGTTTGCCAGCTTATCAAGTACGCCCAGCAGCACGCGAATGTCTTCAAAATGCAAGCCGGTGGTAGGTTCGTCAAGAATGTAAAAGGTTTTTCCGGTGTCTTTCTTGGATAGCTCGGTAGCCAGTTTTACGCGTTGGGCTTCACCGCCGGAAAGAGTGGTGGACGCCTGACCAAGGGTAATATAGCCGAGACCTACCTCAAGCAGGGTTCTGATCTTGCGGTGAATGGCTGGTATATTCTCGAAAAAGGGAACTGCTTCTTCGACACTCATGTTAAGGACGTCGTTTATGGATTTACCCCTGTAGCGGACTTCCAGGGTTTCCCGGTTGTAGCGACGGCCGTTGCATTCTTCGCAGGGCACCAGCACGTCGGGAAGAAAATTCATCTCTATGACCTTCATACCCGCACCCTGGCAGGTTTCGCAACGCCCGCCTTTAACGTTGAAGGAGAACCGGCCGGGCTTGTAGCCCCGGATCTTTGATTCCGGAAGCTGGGTAAACAGGGAACGGATATCGGAGAACACTCCAGTATAAGTAGCCGGATTGGAGCGTGGCGTCCGGCCGATGGCTGACTGATTGATTTCGATCACTTTATCAACATGCTCCAGGCCATGGATGTCCCGGTAAGGCAGGGGTTTCTTCTTCGCGTGAAAGAAATGTCTGTTCAGGATCGGATAAAGGGTCTCGGTGATCAGGGAGGATTTTCCACTTCCTGATACGCCAGTGACGCAGATGAATTTGCCAAGCGGAAACTCAACGGATACTCCCTGCAGGTTGTGCCCTTCCGCACCTTCCAGGGTAAGCATCAGTCCATTCCCTTCCCGCCGACTGGCGGGTACCTTTATTTCTTTTTTTCCTTTCAGGTAATCGGTTGTGATGGTGGCGGATTTCAGCAAGGTCCGGTAATCTCCTTCCGATACCACTTCTCCACCATG
>DATCYD010000057.1:0-5616 GCA_036570465.1 Anseongella sp. | reverse complement strand
TGCCTGCCGGGATGATTTTTGTCCCAAGTGTAAACGGGATCAGCCACGCACCGGATGAATGGACACAGTGGCAGGATGTGGAAAGCGGGGCCAATGTTCTGCTGAATACGCTTGTTAAAATAGCCAGGGAAGAGACTCCGTTCTAATTGAGCTTTGAAGTGATCTCCTTACTCATGGGTTCCACTTTGGAAGGAAAGAATGCTACAAGCTTGCCTTTTTCGTCAATGAGGTATTTACAGAAGTTCCAGGTGGGTTCCTGTTCGTTCCAACCGTTGGCTGATTTATCGCTGAGCCATTGAAATACCTGATTTTTGTCATCTCCTTTCACACTTGATTTTTCAAACATCGGGAATGTGACTCCGTAATTTTCCTTGCAAAACGAGGCGATTTCCAGATTGCTCCCTGGTTCCTGACCGCCGAAATTGTTCGCGGGGAAACCCAGTATGACCAGGCCTTTTTTTCCGTTTGTCCTGTAAAGTTCTTCCAGTCCTTCATACTGAGGTGTGAAACCGCATTCAGAAGCTGTATTAACGATAAGTACTTTTTTCCCTTTGAATTGGGAGAAATCCACTTCATTGCCCTTGATGCTTTTCATTTTCAGTGAATAAAATCCGGTATCCTGGGCGTTTGCGCCAGCCAGTGGTAAAATGGCCAGCAAGAGGAGAGCAGGAATAACTGTTAGATTTTTCATGCTTAAAGGTACCTTCTTTTTCGGTTTAATGCAATATTTTTAGGCGATGCAGGTTTAACTTTATACATTTGGAAGGTGAATACGAAATAGATAGTGAATACGAAGCATTTGATGAAGAAAACGCTCTGGTTAGCTTTTTTGCTTGTTTTATTGATGCCGGCAGCTGTTTGGGCGCAGGCTGGCCTTCCCCCCGGAAAGAATCCGCCGGTGGGGCCATCTACGGATGAAAAAATACCCGGCGAGGAGGTTCGTAAGATGTTGCCCGATCCGATCATCGACAATTGTTTTGTCGGGGGGATCGAAATCGGGATGAACATGGATAGTATTTACCGCTTTTTTGCGAAAGAGCGTATTTACAAGGTTTATACCTATGATGCCAACGGACGTAAGGAATCTATCCAGGTGGTGGATATGGACGGGACATCGCCTTATATGGTCTTTGAGCCGGAGTGTTACGATAAGGACAAAAATGTCTGTACCATCTGGCGCATTACGGTGAGGACACCAAAGTATTATACCAAACGAAGCATCAAAGTGGGTAACACCCTGCGGGAGCTCCGGGAGGCCTATGTGATCAATTCTGTTAAGTGGGAAGACGGGAACCTGATCGCGATGGCTGAAATGTCAAATATTTCATTCATCCTGGATACTTCCGGGATATCCAAGAGCTGGTATTTTACCATGAGTCCGGCCCTTCTTCCTGCCGATGCAAAAATACTGGGAATAAGGATCACAGAATAGAGAAAATCGCTTGTTTTTTCTTATATTTGGAGCAAATCTGATAAGATGAAGAGGAGTCATATTGTTGGAATAGTTCTTATCGCGGTTGCCATTGGGGTCATCATAAGCACCTACGCTGATACCAGTACATACGCAGACTTTAACAGCGCCCGGAAATCAGGCGATGAGCTTCATGTTGTGGGAACGCTGGTTCAGGATAAACCCCTTTTTTACGATCCCCTGAAAGACGCCAATTATTTTTCATTTTACATGGAAGACGAAGATGGGGTGGAATGCAAAGTGGTGTTCAATGGAACAAAACCACAGGACTTTGAGAGGTCTGAACAGATTGTATTGGTTGGGAAAATGAAAGGAGAGGAGTTTTATGCCTCCAAGATACTCATGAAATGCCCTTCTAAATACACCGAAGACCAGATCGAAGTAAAGGAATTCAGCGCTGAAGCCATCTGATTGATGGGAAGGCATTTAATACTCAGTTTTCATGGATATACAATATGCAGGTGAACACCTGCTTCCCGGTAAATTAGGTGAATTCTTTGTTGCGCTTGCATTCGGAACAGCCATTTTATCTGCAATTGCCTATTATTTCTCAACAACTAAGGACCGTCCTGATGATTCATGGCGAAACATTGCCCGGTGGTCTTTCCGCGTTCATTCGCTGGCCGTGGTTGGCATCGGAGCTTGTCTTTATTTCATCATTTACAATCATTATTTCGAATACCACTATGCCTGGGCGCATTCTTCAACTACCCTGCCCACTCATTATATTATTTCCTGTTTCTGGGAAGGACAGGAGGGAAGTTTCCTTCTGTGGGCTTTCTGGCAGGCGGTGATCGGTAATATCCTGATCTGGAAGGCCCGTAGCTGGGAAAGCAGTGTCATGACTTTTGTTGCGCTTTCACAGGTGTTTATCGCTTCCATGCTGCTTGGCGTGGAAATTCTGGGTAGCCGTATCGGGAGCTCTCCTTTTATTATGTTGCGGGAAGCCATTCAGGCGCCAATCTTTCAGCGTGCAGATTATCTGACCTTTATTACCGATGGGAATGGATTAAATCCCCTGTTGCAGAATTACTGGATGGTGATTCATCCGCCCACGCTGTTTGCAGGCTTTGCGACGATGGTGGTGCCATTTGCCTATGCCCTGGCAGGTGTCTGGACGCGTCGTTATTCCGAATGGGTGAAGCCCGGCCTGCCCTGGGCACTTACCGCGGTAATGATTCTTGGAACGGGTATAGTCATGGGTGCGTTTTGGGCGTATGAGGCGTTGAGCTTCGGGGGCTTCTGGGCCTGGGATCCGGTGGAAAATGCTTCCATGCTTCCATGGTTAATCATGATAGCTGCCGTGCATGTCATGATTGTGTTTAAGAATACGGGACATTCCTACGCCACCGCATTGATACTTGCTTTTTCCGGATATATCCTGGTGCTATACGCCTCTTTTCTGACCCGCAGCGGGGTATTGGGATCGGCTTCGGTACATTCATTCACTGACCTGGGGATGTCAGGACAATTGGTTATCTATCTGTTGTTCTTTACCATCGCGGGAGTGTGGATGATCATCCGGCACTGGAAGCATTTCCCCATCACTGCGAAGGAAGAAAAGACGTATTCCCGCGAATTCTGGTTATTTATCGGGACGCTTGTTATGGTCATATCCTGTTTTCAGATATTGGCCTTTACCTCAGTACCTGTATGGAATACGTTGTTTGGGACCGATGTAGCCCCGCCAACCGACCCAATCAGCACGTATAATCAATGGCAACTACCCATTGCTGCCGTGGTAGCGGTGCTTTCGGGACTGGCTCAATATCTGAAATATAAGCAAACCGATCCTAAAAAATTCTACCGGAAATTACTGAGGGCATTGACTGTAACCATTGTGCTGGCTGCCGCGCTGATCTATATCACCCAGGTGTATGAAAACCTGGCATATATCCTGCTGGTTTTCTGCTGTACCTTTATGGTCGTGTCCAACGGCGAGGTATTGCTGCAGGTATTCCGTGGAAAAGTGAAACTGGCCGGTTCGGCCGTGGCGCATATCGGATTCGGTGTAATGCTTATCGGTGCTCTGATTGCTGCCTCACAAAGCAAAGTTATTTCAATTAATACCTCCGGTTTTGATTTCGGAGAACAAATGGATGAAAAGAATACCCGGGAGAATGTGCTGCTGATCCAGGGAGAACCCATGCAAATGGGTAATTATAAGGTAACCTACCTCAGTGATTCCCTCAACGGCCCCAATACCTATTTCCGGGTGAATTATCAGCGGATTGATGAACAAACAGGCAAGGTGAAAGAAGAGTTCGATCTGTATCCTTATGGGCAGGTTAACGAAAAAATGCAGTCATTCCTGGCCAATCCGGATACCAGGCATTATTTGTTGCATGATATATATACCCATGTCAACCTGGTGCCGGCCAGGGAACAAGAGCATGAGGATCATCCGGGACATAGCGAGGACGAGGAATATACTCATGTAATTACCCGTACCCTGTCGCTGGGTGATACGGTGCAAGCACCACCGGCCATTATCCAGGTAAACGGTTTAAAAAGGGATGTAGATCTGAAGAATATTACACTGGCCGAAGGAGATATAGCCGTAGCGCTGGACCTGCAGGTGATGTCTGGTGGTAAGCATTATACGGCAGCGCCGGTATTCCTGATCAAGAACAATGCTATTTTCCCGATCGCTGACAAGATCGATGAACTTGGACTGAAATTCCGTTTTACGAAGATCATTCCTGAAAATGATCAGTTTGAACTGGTGGTGATGCAAAAACCCGTGCAAACAGGGGGCTGGATCGTGATGAAAGCGATCATGTTCCCATACATTAATTTGCTGTGGGGAGGCGCCATTGTGATGGTGATCGGGTTCCTCCTGTCGATTTTCAGACGTAGCCGTGAGCTAAAACCAACTTCCTGATGAAGATCAGCATTGTCGGTTCGGGAAATGTATCAACCGGTCTTGGCCGTGCCTTTTCCACTGCTGGCCATGAGATTCAGGATGTATTCAGCCGGACAAGTGCCCATGCTGCCGAAACAGCCGGAAAGCTGAACGCACGAGCCGTTACCAGGCCCGAAGACCTTTGTCTTGATATTGATTTGATACTTGTTGCTGTAAAAGACGATGCCCTCCCAGAGGTTGCCCGCAATCTTAGCGCCGTTACAATGGCCGGAAAAACCAATCCGGATCAGGCGAGCGGGTTAAAGCATGTTGTCGTGGCGCATACCGCCGGCAGCATTCCGATGGAAGTCCTTTCCGGGGTTTCGCCTAATCATGGAGTTTTCTACCCTTTTCAGACCTTTTCCAGGGAGCGTGAAACAGATACGAATGGCCTGCCTTGCTGCCTGGAGGCGAGTAATTCATTCACGGCCACTTTACTGGAATCGTTGGCTAAAAGTATTGGCGGGCGTATTTACCAGGCGGGTTCTGCTCAACGCAAAGTGCTTCACCTGGCCGGAGCTTTTGCGTGCAATTTCTCAAATCATTGCTATGTCATTGCTGAAGAGCTTCTTCGTGAAGAAGGACTGGAGTTTGACATTATACGACCCCTTATTCTGGAAACCGCTGAAAAAGCATTGTCCATGAGTCCGCGGGATGCCCAGACAGGCCCGGCTGTGCGGGACGATCAAATGGTGCTTTCCGCCCACCGGGAATTGCTGCAGGGGAAGCCGGAGCTCCAGGAATTATACACGTTGCTTTCTGCCAGTATTCTTCGGCTTTATAAAGAGCAGTAATATGAACTTGATACTTGCATCAAAATCTCCCCGCAGGCAAGAACTTCTGCGTGGCATGGGTTTTTCCTTCGAAATACTGCTAAGGGAAACGGACGAAAGTTATCCCGACGGTCTTTCTCCCCGGGAGGTAGCTTTATACATCGCCGAAAAAAAGGCACGGGTCTTTGAAGAGGATGAGATGGAGGGTAAATTATTGATCACGGCCGATACCATTGTTGTTTGGGGGAATGAGATACTGGGAAAGCCGCAGGACCGTCAAGCAGCCATAGAAATGCTCGGCAAACTTTCGGGAACGGCCCATCAGGTGATTACCGGGGTGGCATTACTCCAAAATAAAACACTGATTTCCATTTCGGAAACTACCCGGGTTTGGTTTGCGTCCCTGACCGCTGAAGAGATCGCCTTTTACGTGGACAACTATCGTCCTTTTGATAAGGCCGGAGCCG
>DATCYD010000056.1:0-16536 GCA_036570465.1 Anseongella sp. | reverse complement strand
TACGAAAAAGGAGAGCCGGTTTACTGTATTTACGTGGCTTGCGGCCAGAAGAGCTCTACCGTGGCCCAGGTGGTAAAGGCCCTGGAAGAAAAGGGCGCCATGCCCTACACGGTGGTGGTTTCCGCTTCAGCATCCGACCCTGCTCCCATGCAGTTCTACGCACCTTTTGCCGGCGCCGCCATCGGAGAATACTTCCGGGATACCGGCCGCCCTGCTCTGATCATTTATGATGATTTGTCCAAGCAGGCTGTCGCTTATCGCGAAGTATCGCTGCTTCTCCGTCGCCCGCCGGGACGTGAAGCGTACCCCGGTGACGTGTTCTACCTGCACTCCCGTCTTCTTGAACGTGCTGCGAAAATCAACCAGACCGACGAAATTGCCAGGGCTATGAATGACCTGCCAGTAGCCCTGAAAGACAAAGTAAAGGGTGGCGGCTCCCTGACTGCCCTTCCCATTATTGAAACACAGGCAGGTGACGTTTCGGCTTATATTCCAACGAACGTGATCTCCATCACCGACGGACAGATATTCCTGGAAGCCAACCTGTTCAACGCCGGTGTACGCCCGGCTATCAACGTGGGTATTTCAGTATCACGTGTGGGTGGGAACGCACAGGTAAAATCCATGAAAAAAGTTGCCGGTACGCTGAAGCTTGACCAGGCCCAGTTCCGGGACCTGGAGGCCTTTTCCAAATTTGGTTCCGATCTGGATCCGGCTACCAAGGCTGTTCTTGACAAGGGTATCCGTAACGTGGAGATCCTGAAACAAGGACAGTATCAGCCTATGTCGGTTGAAAAGCAAATCGCGATCATTTATTGTGGAACCCGGGGGTTGCTCAGCAATGTACCCGTAGGTAAAATAAAAGAATTCGAGGAAGAGTTCCTGCATCAGATGGAAGTTCGCCATCGTGACGTGCTGGATAAATTGCAGGCAGGCAAGCTGGATGAACAAATCACCAGCACCATTGAAACGCTCGCAAAAGAAATCTCCTCCAAGTATTAATCAGGAATGGCTAATTTAAAAGAAGTCCGCAACCGCATCGGGTCCATCGTCTCTACCCAGCAGATCACCAAAGCCATGAAAATGGTTTCGGCTGCCAGGTTCAGAAGGGCCACCGAGGCCATCATTCAGATGCGCCCCTATGCCAATAAACTGCGCGAAATACTTGCCAACCTGTCGGCCAGCCTGGAAGACAGTTCCAGCGTTTACGCGCAGGAACGGGAAGCAAAGAACGTGTTGTTGCTGGTGATTACCTCGAACCGCGGGCTTGCCGGAAGCTTCAATATGAATGTAATCAAAACGGCCAATAACCTGATAGCCGGCGAATATACCCGCCAGCATGACAGTGGCAACCTCCACATTCTCGCCGTAGGCAAAAAAGGCCAGGATTATTACCGGAAGCACAAATACCAGGTCGTTGGAGATCACAACGAACTGTTCAACGACCTGAATTTTGCCAGCGCATCCGCCATTGCCGAAGATGTAATGGAAGGTTACGCTGAAGGGAAATATGATAAGGTGGTGATGGTGTATAACCAGTTCAGGAACGCCGCCGTTCAGATCCTTACCACCGAGCAGTTGCTCCCCGTTGCAAAGGCAGCGGCAGAACAACAGGAAACAAACTCATCAAGGGTTGATTACATCCTGGAGCCATCACAGGAAGCCATTGTGGAGGAATTGATTCCCAAGTCGGTAAAAATGCAGTTTTACAAGGCGTTGCTCGATTCCCATGCTTCGGAGCACGGGGCCCGCATGACTGCCATGGACAAGGCAACTGATAATGCAGGGGAGCTGCTGCGCTCACTACGCCTGCAATACAACCGCGCTCGTCAGGCTGCCATTACCAATGAGATCCTTGAGATCGTCAGCGGCGCCAACGCTCTTTCTTCAGAAGAGTAAGCCCACAGGCGAAAGGCCAAAATCTCTTGCCGTGGACAGCGCCGGGGTGTCCCGTGACTTACCGGCCCATTTTTGAAATAGCCCGATCCATTTCCCGGATCTGGCTCACCAGTTCTTTTGATGTAGGTTTCAGCGTTTTTGCCTGGCGGAAATAATTCTTGGCTCCACGGAAATCGCGGCGGGTCATGGAGATGGATGCCAGCGTGAGGTAGGCTGTGGCCAGATTTTCCTTATCAGGGAGGCCCAGTTGAACTGATTTCCGCAGGTTTTTAAAAGCCTCGCTCAGGTTGTTCTTTTGGTAGGCGATATTCCCAAGCTGGAAATAAGGCATTCCTTCATAGTCTTTTGCACCTACCCCTGATTTAATAGTCTGACGAATGGTGTTTTCGGCAGCATCCAGGTCCTGATTGGCCATCTGAAGGTTACTTTGCATGAAATAATAGGCTGAACGAATGGGCTTATAAAGCAACTTGGGAAAGGTAACCTTTTTCATCATTCGCATGGCTTCTTCTACATCGCCTTTCTCTACCGCTTCCTGCACCAGACGCATAGGCCCGAGAAAGAAATGGGTGAATACAAAAAGAGCGCCCAGCACCCAGCAGGTAATGGCCCATCCCCAATCGCCGGTAAATGCCAGTGCGCCACCGCCAACCAATAAAATAATCCCAACGGGGAAACGATATAATTCAAATATTCGTAACGCTTTCATTTTCTGTTTATAGGGTTTCGCGAAACTTCAAAGATACAAAAAGACGGACTGATTCCCATCGCCGCACTTACCGTGGCTTGTAACCTGACTTGTTGAGTATCTGCTGCGCATCGGTCATGTCCATCAAATCAGCTGGGGTGGTAGCCTTGTTCTCCTCCATGTATTTCCGGACAATCTGCCAACCGGTAAATGCTCCGACCCGGGGAGCAGAATGCGGCCCCAGATCAGTAGTAAAAGGAGCTTCGTCAAGGTATTTACTGTAATCTCTGGAAACCGAAGAATACAACAGGTCCCGTTGTATGAACCAGGCCCAGATATCCCTTTCATAGTCGGCGGCCCAGTTCATCTGTTCGCTGGTATAGCCGATTTTCAGGGAATCAGCGGTTCCGGGCAGCAAACGATCAAGCAGATAAAGCACCTTTCCCTCATGGATCATGGCTGAAAGGAATGTTTCCTGTCCCGGCACCGGCGGTGGGAAATGATATTGAATATAACCTTTCAGTGCCGTAGGCACCAGATGGTCAGGAGTGAACCGGCGGGTAATGTACCTTGGAAAGGTGGTGGTTCGGTAGTAGTAATAATCTGCCCCAAGGAAACAATCAATACCAATGGCCAGCAAGCTATCTGCATTCCAAACAGTTGGCCTGAAACCCGAGATACTGGCCGGATAGGTAAATACGGCCGGAACCGGTTCCAAAGGGAAGAATTCCCCGTACCGGGCGAAAGCCGCCGACAGACTGGCGCCGACACGTTCCAGATCCGGATACACCGAATCAATATCCGAAGCCACCGTACGTACATACGGGTTAGAAACCACTTTCCGGATGGAGCGAAATGGTGCAGGGTCTCCGGATAGCATTTGTACGGTATCTCCCGGGATCACTCCAAAAATATTTCTGAAATGCGTATTGAAAAAAGAAGGGTATCTTTCGGCAAGTTTTTGCATGGAGGCTGCAAATTGGGTCGTATCAATGGCGAAAAGCGCTCTTTCAAAACGGTGGATCTCCAGCGGAGCACCTGCGGGGGATGAATCATCCCCCGGCCCGACACAAGCAAACAAAACACAGCAAACGGGTAATATTTTTGTTAGCAGGCTCAATTTTACCATGAATTTTTATTTTCTTAGCAGACGTCTTGAAGGGATAAATTTATGAAAAAGATACTCATTCTAATAGCTTTCGTTTCTGTTTCCTCACTCGCAGGCGCCCAGAATTTCGAACTGGGTCTGAAAGCACATCCGGTCTTCGGGTGGATAAAGTCCGGTTCAGACAGGATGGGATCAGATGGCGGCACGACAGGCTTTTCCTATGGCCTGATGGGGGATTTTTACATTTCTGAACGTTACTCATTCGCCACAGGGCTTGGCATTACCTCTACCGGCGGAAAGGTGCGCGAACCCAACGACGTGGGCAATACGGTTCTGTCAAAGTACCGCCTGCAATATGTAGAGGTCCCGCTCACGCTCCGGTTGAAAACCGACCAGAATGGCCCCTTTGTCTTTTATGGGCTTTTCGGCCTGGAAGGTGCTGTGAATGTAAAAGCCAGCGCAGAACGTACCATTCTGGATCTGGAAGATCCAGGCATGAAAACCGACCAGGGAAAGCTGAATGTGGACGATGAGATCACCGCCTTCCGTCTTGGACTCTCAATCGGAGGCGGCGCCATGTACGATTTGAGCGGAAATACCCGCCTGTTGCTGGGCCTGACTTTCAACAATGGCTTCACCGATGTCTTCGAAGGCGACCACAAAGGCACCGCTTCGTATATTGCATTGAATTTTGGCGTTTTCTTTTAAGCACGGAACACCGAAAAAACACGTTCATGAAGATTGCACTGGCCCAATTAAACTATCATATCGGTAATTTTGAAGAGAATACCAGGCGGATTATTCAAACGATCCGTCAGTCCGGGGAACAAGGGGCCGGGCTGGTGGTCTTTGCCGAACTGGCCATTTGCGGCTATCCTCCGCGGGATTTTCTGGAATGGGATGAATTCATTGACCGATGCGAACATTCCATTGCGATCATTGCCAAAGAATGCCAGGATATCGCCGTTATCATTGGAGGTCCTTCGAGAAACCCTGTTCCTGAAGGCAAAAACCTTTATAATTCGGCTTTTTTTCTACAGGACGGCCAGATTAAGGCGCGCGTGGACAAATCATTGTTGCCTACCTATGACGTATTTGATGAATACCGGTATTTCGAGCATAACCGGGAGCATTCAATAATTTCTTTCAACGGTTTCCGCATTGCATTAACCATTTGCGAGGATCTCTGGAACTCGGATGAGGATCCGATGTATGTTTCATCTCCGATGGATCACCTCATCAGCCAGTCGCCGGATCTGATGATCAACATCGCGGCTTCTCCATTCGATTACGCTCACCGTGAAACGCGCCTTGCCGTATTGCGTGCCAACTGTCAGAAATACGATCTGCCTTTGCTCTATGTAAACCATGCCGGTTCCCAAACCGAACTCATCTTTGACGGGGGGTCTCTCGCATTGGATCATCAGGGCCGGCTTATTGGAGAACTGGCTTATCTCAGCGAAGACGTGCAGTTTATCGAGGTCCGTCAGCCAGCCCCCGGAAAAAGTCACGCTGCTATTGATCCGGTCACAGCAGGCCCTGCCCCGCAAAGTCCCGTTGCTGCAGGTCCGGTTGTCACTCCAAACCCGACCGGAGAAACTGTCGCCACAGATGACTCCCTGAATTATGCACGGTGTATTTCGGAAACATCGATCTCTCGTATTCACCAGGCCCTGCTCACTGGTATCGGTGACTATTTCCGGAAATCCGGGTTCAGCAAAGCGATCCTTGGCATGTCCGGTGGCATCGACTCTGCGCTGGTCCTGGCGCTGGCCTGTCAGGCGCTTGGAAAAGAAAACGTGCTGGCGGTGATGATGCCGTCAGGCTTCTCTTCGGAACATTCTGTGAGCGATTCACAGGAGATGATCAAACGTCTGGAATGCCCGCATGAATTGATTCCGATCGGAAGCATCTATGAAGATTTTCTCCGGCAATTGCAACCCCAGTTCAAAGACCTGCCCTTCGGTCTGGCGGAAGAAAACCTGCAGGCGCGCGTCCGGGGAACCTTGCTGATGGCTCTGTCCAATAAACTGGGCCATATTCTGCTGAACACCTCCAATAAAAGCGAGAACTCAGTAGGCTATGGAACACTTTACGGCGATATGTGCGGCGGATTATCGGTAATCGGTGATGTTTACAAGACACAGGTTTATGCGCTGGCCCGCTACATCAATCGCAACCAGGGCGGGCCCATTCCTGAATCCATCCTTACCAAAGCGCCCTCAGCGGAACTGCGGCCCAATCAGAAGGACAGCGATTCCCTACCCGATTACACGATGCTGGACCAGGTATTGTTCCAGTACATCGAATTGCGCCGGACAACCGACCAAATTGTCCGGGAAGGATTTGACACTGAGGAAGTTGAAAAAATTATCGGCATGGTAAATCTAAGCGAGTACAAACGGTATCAGGTACCTCCTATCCTGCGTGTTTCTCCAAAAGCCTTCGGCATGGGTCGAAGGATGCCCATCGTAGGTAAATACCTCTCATAGGCTCCCTTTTTTAAAGGCCGATAAAGACCTGCGTAAAGTATAGTTTTCCGTTTCTGCCGCGGGCTATCCCAACGCCGGTGAGGTCAAAATCACCCAGCATATGCTTTCGGTGACCAGGGCTTTTGATCCAGGCATCAACCGCCTCACGAGCCGTTTTATAACCTTCTGCTACATTTTCGCCAGAACGCCCTTTGACGCCGGTTTTCTCCCGGATGCGGCGGATACGTCCATCAAATCCATGATGACTTAGTGGAATACGGCCCCGAGCCATGTTCAGACTATGCTTTTCGGCTTCTACATGCATGGCTGGATTCGACTTAAGAGGTGGCCGGCCATTGGACCGCCGATAAGTATTGACCATGCGTACGATCTGCCCTTCCATTTCCCGGAGAGACGGCGCCCGGCCAGCCGGTGCATTCTCCGGCTGCAAGTGCGAACAGGTTACCAAAAGCAATAAAGAGAGGCTCAGTTTGAAAAACATATAATGCTAACGAAGTAAAAACGGGTTTATGATCTGGCAGTTTGTTTTCCGAGCCTGCGGATCAGGGACAGAATCAACAATCCGATGAATGAAAGCAATGCCGCTCCTGATGCCGCCAGGGCAATGAAGTTGCCGTGCTTTACGTAGAATGTATCGTCCGCATTCAACTTGAGTTCTCCGGCGATGGCATCGGATGTCCACCAGGTTGTTTTTGACAAAACGTCGCCCCGTTGATCAATAAGCATTGAAATACCTGTATTGGCTGAACGGGCAACGCTTCGGCGGGTCTCGATGGCCCGCAGACGGGCGTAATCTGCATGTTGCTTGTACCCGGCCGTATTTTTCCACCAGCCATCATTCGTTACCACGGCAATCAACTGAGCGCCATGATGCACAAAACTGCCGACAAAACCGCCGAACACCGACTCATAGCAAATAGCCGGAACCACTCCAATGCCATTTTGACTGTAGAAAACGGTTTGTTCGTCCTCGTGGCCAAGGGTACCTGAAGTGCCGCCCATATCCATCATTAGTTCCCCCAGAAAACCCAGGTATTCCTGGTAAGGGAACTGCTCAACGCCGGGCACCAATTTGTTCTTATGATATACCTGTACCCGTCCGTTGTTTTCAATCTGCAGCGCCGTATTATAAAAATCGTAGTATTTATCAGCGTCCCGGAATTTACGGGAGGTGGGCGACGATGGTTCGTCATACACCCGCATGGAGCTGGCCCCGGTAATCACATTCCCGTTGCGATACTTTTTCAGGAATTCCTGGATAGTCAGGATACTTTGTTCATCGTAAAGGCGGTTCTCCACCAAGGGGTTTTGTGTACCGATAGCTGTCTCCGGCCATATAAAATACTCCGTATTTGGCTGACCCAGCGAATCGGAGAGTGTGATCAGTTGCCGTAATTGATCCTGTTCGGAAAGGCCATCGTACTTTTCGCCATAAGGATCCATATTGGGCTGAACAACGACTACATGCACCGGGCTGCCTTTTTCCTCATAAGTGAAATAGATCACCAGGGATAACAACATGGGTAGAAATGCTGTCAAAATAGCCGGAGCATAGCGTTTCCATTGAAAGCGCCGGCTCCCTGCAACCGTTTCCCGGGCAGCGGTACGCAGCGCCATGTAAAGGAAAATATTCACCATCAGGATCCAGAACGTGCCGCCGAACACGCCGGTAAACTCATACCACTGAACCAGGGGCGAATAGTTAGCGAATCCATTTCCCAGCGTCAGCCAGGGGAAGGCAAAATCCCAGCGATGGTGAAGGTACTCAGCGCCGATCCAGAAGGCACAAAAAGCACCCAGGCCGACTTTCAGCCCGGTGTATTTGCGTATTTTATGATAAAGAAAAAAGGGCAGCGTCATTAAGACTGTGCCGAAAAGGATGGGTACCAGCACCACGCCCATCCCCACCAGCGCCCCTACCTCAGAGGCCACAAAATAGATCCAGTAGAGGGAAAGCGCATTCCAGGTAGCAAAACCGAGTGCTGCTCCGGCCAGAATGGTGCGGCCTGGTTTTTTTGACCGAAGCGCTTCATCGGCAAACCAAAACATGGGCACAAGCGCCACCAGCAACAGGGGAGCCAGCCAGGTAGGTGGCCAGGCCAGCCAGCACAAAACTCCGCTCAGCACAGGGAGCAACAACTTCTTTTTGCTCATAGCATCAATTTACATCCGCTTTCCGAAGGATCCCGGCAACGCAAATTACAAATTCTCCCTTAACGGTTCCTTTTTCGAAGTATGATTTAATTTCTTCCAGCGTTCCCCGCACGGTTTCTTCATAAACCTTGGTCAGCTCTCGCGAAACGGTCGCCTGACGCTCCCGGCCAAAGACTTCCATAAATTCATCCAGGGTTTTCAGCAGGCGGTGAGGTGCCTCATAAAACAACATCGTCCGCGGTTCCGTGGCAAGGGCCTGCAGGCGCGTATGTCTTCCTTTTTTGGGTGGCAAAAAGCCTTCGAAGCAAAACCGGTCGCAAGGTAAGCCCGAATTCACCAACGCAGGCACAAACGCCGTCGGACCGGGAAGGGTTTCCACCGGGATATTTTCCCGTACACACTCCCGCACCAGTAAAAAGCCCGGATCGGAAATCCCCGGAGTGCCCGCATCGCTGATCAGCGCCACCTGCTGCCCTTCCTGCAACAGATGGATCACGCCCTTCAACGCCTTGTGTTCATTGTGTTGATGATGAGGATGCGTTTTCCGGTCAATTTCCAGATGCTGTAACAAACGGGCCGCATGACGGGTATCCTCAGCCAGCAACACATCGGCCTCCTTCAGCAGTCGCACCGCCCGGAAAGTAATGTCTTCCAGATTGCCCACAGGCGTGGGTATCAGATAAAGTTTGCCGTTCATATCTCCACAATTTATATCTTAGTGCCGTATTTTAACAAAAATAAAACAGATGCTGCAGATCAGCTATATACGCGAGCAGAAAGAAACCGTAAAAGAACGGCTTATTTTGAAGAATTTCAAGGAACCGGAGCTGGTGGATGAAGTCGTACGGCTCGACGAACTCCGGCGCCGCACTCAAAGCCAGCTGGACAACGTTCAGGCACAAGCCAATACCATGGCTAAAAGCATCGGTGAGCTGGTAAAAAATGGGCAGCACGAGGAAATGGAAAAAGCGCGGAACACCTCTGTTTTATTAAAGGAAGACGCCAGACAACTGGCCGAAGAACTAACCGAGTACGAAGAAAAACTGGAAAAGGCCCTCGTTCAGCTGCCCAACCTTCCCCACGAGTCAGTACCGGCAGGCAGTACTGCCGAAGATAATGAAATCCTTCATACTCATGGCGACAAACCCACCCTGGCCTCCGAAGCGCTGCCGCACTGGGAACTGGCCGAAAAATATGACATCATTGACTTTGAACTAGGCACCAAGGTGACCGGAGCAGGTTTTCCCGTTTATAAAGGAAAAGGCGCCCGGTTGCAACGCGCCCTCATCAATTTTTTCCTGGACGAAGCCACAAAAGCCGGTTACCAGGAAGTACAGCCCCCTATTCTGGTAAATGAAGCCTCCGGCTTCGGCACCGGTCAGCTGCCCGATAAAGAAGGGCAGATGTACCACGTAACCGGGGATAATCTTTACCTGGTTCCTACAGCCGAAGTACCCATCACCAACTTTTACAGGGACATGATCCTGCCGGAAGAAGCCCTCCCTGTAAAGAATACCGCCTATACCCCCTGTTTCCGAAGGGAAGCCGGGTCCTACGGCGCCCATGTCCGAGGCCTTAACCGCCTGCACCAGTTCGACAAGGTAGAAATTGTCCAGGTAGTACACCCGGAAGAATCCTACAAGGTACTTGAAACGATGAGTGAATACGTTCAGTCCCTGCTGGCCAAACTGGAGCTCCCCTACCGGGTCCTCAGATTGTGTGGAGGCGATCTCGGTTTTGCCGCCGCCATTACCTACGATATGGAAGTTTACAGCGCCGCCCAGGACCGCTGGCTGGAAGTAAGCTCAGTCTCTAACTTTGAAACTTTCCAGGCAAACCGCCTGAAATTACGATACCGGGACCAGCAGGGCGGCAAACCCCAGTTAACCCATACCCTGAATGGGAGCGCCCTGGCTTTGCCACGCATTGTGGCCGCGCTGCTGGAGAATAATCAAACACCCGAAGGCGTTCGCATCCCACCTGTTCTGATACCTTACACCGGTTTTGACCTGTTGAATTAGTGTTATCTTCAATTTGTGCGCTGCCTCTGCTAGCGACACTAGTTCAGATAAAACCGAACAGTCACCTGAGCTTTGATTTCAATTTCGCCGGGGGCGATGCTGGCGGCTGAATCAGCGGCTTTGGCTTCCATGCGGTACATGACCGGGCGAGGGCCGTTGTCGTCTGAGGTATTGTCCATGATCTGGTAGGCTTTTCCTACTTGCTGATCCAGAGCAGCGGCAAGGATTTCTGCTTTCTCTTTCGCATCGAGGACGGCTTCCGCCCGCGCCTTTTTCTGGAATTCCTTCATGTTCGAGGCTTTGAAATCAACATGATCGATGTTGTTTACACCCAGATCGACCAGGCCGGAAAGGAGGCCGGCAAGTTTATCGAGATCTTCTACCCGGAAGGTAATGGCTTGTTGGACCATGTACAGTTGTTTGCTTTCCTTGTCCTTGACATATTCGGTATAAGGATGCAGGCTCACACGGGTGGTACGGATATCGCTTTTGTCAATCCCCTGTTTTGACAGGTAAGCCAGAACTTTTGCAACGATTGCGTCGTTGGCTTTCTGGGCTTCTGGAGCTTCTTTCAGTTTCGAGGATACGGTAAAGCGTACTTCGGCTTCATCGGGAGCCACTTTGATGGTGTGCTCGCCATTGACCGTTACAAGTGCAGGTTCAGATGATTGCTGGGCTTTTGCGCCCACAGCTATAGCAGCCAGGACCGCTGTAAAAAGTAGAGTTTTCATGTTCATGTCTATTTTGTAAACCAGTTATATATTTCAGGAAACACGCTAAAGAACCCAGAAATAATAATGCCAATCAGGAAGACCAGGGCTGCAAATACGACGAATAAAATGACGATCGCCCCCCAAATGGTGCCTTTCCCGCTTCCCGTGTGTTTTTGTTCCAAAACAAACCCCCGGAGAAGGGCAAGATTACGGGTATTGGATTTATAGAAGAAGTCAAAGATTGCCCCGATCAGGGGAATGCTGCCCCCAAGGGTGTCAACGAGGACGTTCCAACCCATCATCAGGACCAGCTTGCCACCGGCGCCGTTGCGGAGGGCCAGAAATAGCATGACAAGCGACATGACCAGGGTCACAACATCGCCAACAAAAGGAAATAATCCGATCAGGGGGTCAAGGCCGAAGCGAAAACCGGTTCCGGGTATGCGGAAAGAAGTGTCCAGCAACGCTGCCAGCTTCTCTGCAAATTTCAGGTCGCGTGTTGCCCTGGAGTTTTCCATACCTGCTCATACTTCAATCACCTCCGATTGGATGTTGTTTTTATCGGAAGCGGGCCGGCGTTCGGCAGCGAAGAATTTTTTCTGGAATATCAGGATCAGGATTACCCCGATGCTGATCGATGAATCAGCGATATTGAATACGGGACGGAAAAAGATGAACGACTCCCCGCCCCAGAATGGCATCCAGTCTGGGTAGTACCCTTGTACGATGGGGAAGTAGAGCATATCCACGACCCGGCCGTGCAGCAAGGGCGCGTAATCATAAATAACACCGTAAAAAACGCTGTCAATGATATTGCCCATTGCACCGGCCAGGATCAGGCTGATGCAATAGATAAAGCCCCGGTGATAACGGTTCCTGATTGCGTAGTGCAAGCCATAGCCCAGCACTGCAACAGCAACCAAACGGAAGACGGTGAGAAAGAGTTTGCCGTAATCACCACTGAATTCCAGGCCAAATGCCATCCCGTTATTCTCGGTAAAATGGATGAGGAAAAAATCGCCCAATACACGGAACTCCTCACCCAACTGCATATTATTTTTGATCCAGGTTTTGCTTACCTGATCGATTATCAGTACGATAACGATTAACAGAATGGCTTTGGTACTTCTTTTCATATACAGTGACTAGCTCTGCTGTTTCAGCTTTGCTTCCATACTCAGCGTAGTATGAGGTACGGCACGAAGGCGTTCCTTGGGAATCAGCTTGCCCGTTTCGCGGCAAACACCGTAGGTTTTGTTTTCAATACGGACCAATGCTGCTTCCAGGTTGGATATAAATTTACGCTGCCGAACGGCAAGCTGATTTACTTGTTCCTTTTCCAACGTAGCAGACCCATCTTCGAGGGTTTTGTAGGTACCCGCGGTGTCGTCCGTGCCGTTATCATTGGGATTGCTCAAGGTAGCGGTCAGCAATTGAAGCTCATGCCGTGCATTCGAAAGCTTTTCCAAAATCAAGTCTTTAAACTCCAGCAATTCAGCGTCTGAGTATCTGGTCTTTTGTTCCTCTTCTTTGGCTCCGTTTGTTTTACTCATGGCTCTTTATAATTTCTATCCTTAGATCCTTGTCTTCTATCTCAATGGTATCGCCATTCAGATGTTCCGGAAGGGCCCATTCCAATGAATCGCCCAATATTTCGGCGCAAATATACGCTAAATTATTCTTTACCGCATTTTTAACCATCTCTTCGTCTTCCAGTTTCACGCTGATGCGGTCGGTAACTTCGAATCCCTTTTCCTTCCGGAGATTTTGGATTCGGTTCACCAGTTCCCGCGCAATTCCTTCGTTCCGGAGCTCGGGCGTAATGCTGATATCCAGGGCTACGGTCAGGTTCCCGGAAGAAGCAACCTGCCAGCCGGGAATGTCTTCTGAATTCACCGATACTTCATCCAGGTCCACAGTAAAGGTGTTATCTTTCAACACCAGTTCAACATAACCGTCCTTTTCCAGCCGTGCGATATCTTCCTGGGAAAAGCTGTTGATAATGACCGCTATTTCCTTCATGTGTTTTCCGGCCTTGGGCCCCAGTTTTTTAAAATCGGGACGTACCTTTTTCACCAGAATACCGGTGGTATCATACATGTATTCCATTTCACGGACATTCGTTTCGGAAAGGATCAGGTCTTTTACCCGGTCTGCCTGTTCCCTGAATGATTCGCTCAGCACGGGAAGCAGCACCTTGCCCAATGGTTGCCGGACTTTAATATCGGCCTTTTTACGGAGTGACAGAATCATGGAGGAAATATCCTGAGCCAGCTGCATGCGCTCTTCCAGGGATTTGTCAATCAGTTCCTGCTGTACCGGAGGAAAATCCGTTAAATGTACAGAAGCTGATTTTCGACGTCCGGTAACCTCGTTCAGGTCCAGGAAGAGCCGGTCGCTGTAAAAGGGCGCGATGGGCGACATCAGCTGCGCCACCGTTTCAAGACAGGTATATAATGTTTGGTAGGCAGATATCTTATCCTGACTATACTCCCCCTTCCAAAAACGACGACGGCAAAGCCGCACGTACCAGTTGCTCAGGTGTTCATCCACAAATTCCTGGATGGCCCTGGCTGCACGGGTAGGTTCGTATTCATTATAGAATGCGTCCACTTTTTCAGTCAGGGAGTTCAGCAGGGATAGTATCCAGCGGTCGATCTCGGACCTATCATCATGAGAAACCTCCTCCTCGTCATAACGGAAGCCATCGATGTTGGCATACAAAGCAAAGAAAGCGTAGGTATTATAAAGCGTTCCGAAGAATTTGCGCTGTACCTCGCCCAGTCCGTCGATGTTGAATTTCAGGTTGTCCCAGGGCGCCGCATTGGAGATCATGTACCAGCGCGTGACGTCAGCGCTGTATTTTTCGATCGTTTTAAACGGATCTACGGCGTTTCCGTGACGTTTGGACATTTTATTGCCGCTTTTGTCCAGGACCAGGCCATTGGAAACAACATTCTTAAACGCCACTGAATCCATCAGCATGGAAGCGATGGCATGCAGGGTGAAGAACCAGCCACGAGTCTGATCGACTCCTTCGGCAATAAAGTCAGCCGGAAAATTCCTGGCGAACAGCTCCTTGTTCTCAAAGGGATAATGCCACTGCGCATAGGGCATAGACCCTGAATCAAACCAAACATCGATGAGGTCCGGTTCGCGGTATAGCTTTTTCCCCTCGCGGATGAATACAATGTCGTCCACGTAGGGACGGTGCAGGTCATGATCGCCAGTTTGCAGCTTATCCAGATACTCTTTATTTTTTCGGAGTTCTTCTTCGCTGAGCAGGCCGCTGTCAGCTGCTTGCTGCAATTCACCGGTTAGCTCGGCAACGGAACCAATGCATATTTCCTGGCTTTCATCTTCACTCCGCCAGATAGGCAAAGGCGTCCCCCAAAATCGTGACCTCGACAAATTCCAGTCCACCAGGTTTTCAAGCCAATTGCCAAAACGACCGGTACCGGTGGAGGCCGGTTTCCAGTTAATCTGCCGGTTCAGTTCAACCATACGCTCCCGGCAACGGGTTGTGCGGATGAACCAGGAATCCAGCGGATAATACAGGACGGGTTTATCGGTCCGCCAGCAATGCGGGTAGGAGTGCTCGTATTTTTCGACCCGGAAGGCCTTATTTTCTTCTTTTAACTTAATGGCGATCAGAACATCGGTGGGTTTGAATCCCGGAGCATCCCGCTCCTGAGCCTCATAGTATTCTTCGCGGACGTAGCGGCCTGCAAAATCAGTGACTTCCTTTACAAAACGGCCTTGCTTGTCCACCAGCGGCGATTCCTTTCCATTGGCATCACGCACCAGAATAGATGGCACCCCATTCTCCCTGCAGACTCTGAAGTCGTCTGCGCCGAAAACCGATGCCGTGTGAACAATGCCGGTTCCGTCTTCTGTGGTCACAAAATCACCGGGAATCACGCGAAAAGCCTTTTCTTCCAGCTCAGGAGAACTCACGTATGGGAGCAACTGCTCGTAATGCACACCCAGGAGTTCCCGGCCTGTGAACCTGGCAGCAATCTCCCAGGGGATATGTTTATCACCGGGATTGTATTCATTTATTTGCCCTTTGCCTTCCTCTTTGAAAAAGCTTCCTGCCAGATCGGCAGCCAGGATCACGCTAATCGGAAGATGGGTATAAGGATTAAAGGTCTTTATTTTCACATAACCGATGGCAGGCCCCACCGCCAGCGCGCAGTTGGACGGAAGCGTCCAGGGAGTAGTGGTCCAGGCAAGGAAATAAAGCGGCTCATCAGGCGATTCGAAAAGTCCGGCCGAAACTTCCTCGTATTTTACACGAAACTGTGCCACCACCGAAGTGTCTTTTACCATTTTATAGGTTCCGGGCTGGTTCAGCTCATGAGAGCTCAACCCGGTTCCGGCCGCCGGGGAAAAGGGCTGCACGGTATATCCCTTATAAAGGAAATCCTTGCGGTACAGTTCCTTCAGGAGATGCCAAAGCGTTTCTATATAGGTATTCTCATAAGTAATGTAAGGATTGTCCAGGTCCACCCAATACCCCATTTTCCGGGTAAGGTCATTCCAAACGTCGGTGTATTTCATCACCTCTTTCCGGCAAGCCTGGTTATATTCTTCCACGGAAAGTTTGACCCCGATATCTTCTTTGGTGATACCCAGTGATTTCTCTACCGCCAGCTCAATGGGCAACCCATGGGTATCCCATCCACCCTTACGTTCTACCCGGTAACCACGCAACGTTTTGTATCTGCAAAAGATATCTTTGATCGCCCGGGCCATCACATGATGGATTCCGGGAATACCGTTAGCCGAAGGCGGTCCTTCGTAAAATGTAAAGGGTTTGTCTTCCGGGCGGGACTGGATACTCTGCTCAAAAATGCTGTTCCTTTCCCAATAGGCGAGTATTTCCTTTCCTGTTTGAGGCAGATTCAGCTGTTTATATTCCTTGTAACGCAATGGTCTGAAAATTAAATAAAAGGCAAAGATACGATTTGTTGTAATTTTCTACCAGTCAGGGGCAACCATTGGATATTCCGGATCGTACATATTTTTAAAAGCAGAAGCGTTTCTACCTGTAAAAGAATTGTAACTTTTGTTAAATTTACATTGGAGAATATTTAAATATTTCATAGCTTTGTTTGAATCATGAAAAGTACGGACAATACAATCGGAAAAAACATCAAGGCTTTGCGTCAGACAAAGAATTGGAGCCAGGAGCAGGTCGCAACGAGGTTGGGAATCACTGCTCCGGCATTTTCAAAGATCGAGTGCGGGTTTACTGACATCAACTATTCAAGACTGAAACAAATCTCTGATTTGTTCAGCTTATCGGTAGTTGAACTGATCACGTATCACAACCAGGAAGAGCAGAGAAAGTATCAGAGCGAACTGCAGAAACTGAAAGAAAAGCTTTACGAAAGCGAAGGCGAAATCATTACACTTCAAAAGAAGATCATCGTCCTGCTGGAAGAAAAGCAACGAC
>DATCYD010000055.1:0-4660 GCA_036570465.1 Anseongella sp. | reverse complement strand
ACCGGATAACCTTCCTACCTTCATGCCATTCTTTCCGGTCATCACGGGACTCCCCTGCAGAAAGATCATCTTACCGTTTACAAAATCGGATTTCCCGGTCTCATGAATATATAGCAGTAACGCATTCCGGGCTGCCTTGATATGATGCGGCATGGAAGTATGCGTAATGGGAATATATTTGACCCCGGATGTGGTGCCCGAAGTTTTGGCCAGGTATTGCGGCTTTCCTTTCCAGAGCACATCCGGTTCGCCTGCTACCATGCGTTCAATATAAGGGCGCAGCGCTTCGTAATCCCGGACCGGTACACGTTCTCTGAACTCCTTGTAATTACTGATTGTAGCAAAACCATGATCCTTCCCAAAGGAAGTATTCCTGGCGCTCTCCAGCAACTTATGAAAAACGGCATGTTGCAAAGACACCCCATCAGTATCCCATTTCCTGATCTTTTTCGCAATAATAGCCGCATAAACCTTACTTAAGGCAGGTTTTATTCCCATTAATTTGCATTTTCGTTAGCGGTTTCGGCCAGCTCAGCCATCCTTGAAAGAAAATACCCCCAGGAAAATTTTTCCTTTTCTTCGCGAACGTTATTAATAAACTCTGTTTCCCTGCCTGAGGTAAAAAAATCATAGGCAGCATCGGCAATTGCTCCGATATGGGGGCGGATTACGTAGCCAACTTTTTCATGGGCCACCATTTCGGCAAGACCGCCAACGTTGGTTACGATCATGGACTTATCATAGTGATAGGCGATCTGGGTGATCCCGCTCTGGGTAGCGTTCTTGTAAGGTTGTACGACCACATCGGCTGCGCAAAAATATTTATTGACGTCTGCATCGGGAATAAAATGGGTATGCAGATCCAGGTAAGGACGTATTTCCAGCAGGTCGATCAGGTGCTGATAAGGCCTTTCATCCACATAGTATTCCCCGGCTACCATCAAGCGTACTTTTAACTCACGGAATCGTTTCTCGGAGAAGGCTTCCAGCAGCCAATCCAACCCCTTGTAATCCCTGATGAAGCCAAAAAACAGAATGTATGGCGCTTCGGGATCCATGTGCAGGGCTTTTCGGGCTGTTTTTTTATCGATGGAAGGGCCGTAAATATCGTAAATGGGGTGAGGGGAATATACACGCGGCTTTTTTGTGTCGAAACGATCCAGATCCTTTAGCACTGAACGGGACATGACCAAAAATCCGTCCACCTGCCGGATAAAATAGCGGGTCAGGGTGCGGTCTCCCGGACGCTGTTCGTGTGGTACGATATTATCAGCAATAGAAAGAATGCGAGTATGCTTATTCTTACGAACGATACGGCATACGGTACCCAAAGCCGGAGCCATAAACGGAAGCCAGTAGCGGACGATCAACAGATCGGGCTTTTCCTGGCGGATGCGTTTCCCGGTCTTTCTCCAGCTCAGGGGATTCGCTGAATTGAGCATCCGGATAATTGTCAGGTCTTCCGGCGGGCTTGAAGGAGAAAATTGCGATTTGCCAGGAAATATCCATGCCGGATATTGCATAGTAAAAGTATATAGCCGGACCTCATGCCCTGCCTTCTGATATTGACGCGCAAGACGCTCATTGAATGCCGCCAGTCCGCCACGAAAAGGATATGCCGGTCCAAGGATAGCGATCTTCATGAAACCGGTGCTGTATAAGATCCAATCCTGTCTGCTATTTGATAGCTGCTTCTGTCGGAAGCCGTTCTGGAAAGCATTTCCGCCAAAAAGCCTGTCATAAATAGCTGAACACCTACAACAATGGCAACCAGCGCTAAAAAGAACAAGGGCTGATCGGTTACATTCCGGTAAGCCAAACCGCTGGAAATGGATATTAATTTGTCAACGATGAGCCAAATGGCAACAACGAAACCAAAAAAAAAGGCCAGTACGCCCAAAGTTCCAAAAAAATGCATCGGTCGTTTGGAAAACTTTCCAACAAAAAAGATGGATAGCAAATCCAGGAAACCTTTAACAAAACGACTGAGACCAAACTTGGTGGTTCCGTATTTACGGGCGCGGTGGGCTACTACTTGCTCTCCAATGCGGGTAAAACCGGCCCATTTAGCCAATACCGGAATGTAGCGGTGCATTTCGCCATACACTTCGATGTTCTTGACAACATCATGCCGGTACGCCTTTAGGCCGCAGTTGAAATCGTGCAGTTGAATGCCTGACATCCTGCGGGTCACGGCATTGAATAGTTTGGTGGGGATGGTCTTGCTTAATGGATCAAAGCGTTTTTTCTTCCATCCGGAAACAAGATCATAGCGTTCTTCCCGGATCTTTTGATACAACGCTGGAATTTCATCAGGACTGTCCTGCAGGTCGGCATCCATGGTGATGACAACCTGGCCTCCGGAAGCTTTGAAACCAACATCCAGCGCCGCAGACTTACCGTAATTCCGGCGAAAACGGATGGCCATAATATTTGGATTCTGATCGTGAAGGCCTTCGATGACGGGCCAGGAACCATCTGTACTTCCATCATCGACAAAGATCAGTTCATAGCTATAACCTTCAGCATCCATCACCTTCCGGATCCAGGATTCAAGCTCAGGAAGTGACTCTGCCTCATCCAGCAGGGGAACTATAACGGAAACATCTTTCATTTAAGGTTTACTCCTCCTCGTCCACAAAGGCGGGACGGTCTTTCTTCAGAACGAAAGCTGCAATCAGCGAAATAACAAGTCCCATGAATGTAATCATTGGCAGTACCATCAGGGACAGAAATCCCGGCGTCATAATTTTAAGGGATCCTTCGATCTGCTCATCTGACATGCCGTTCTGATACAGTTGTTCCTCCTGGATCCGGATCAGTTCGTCCATGGCGTCCGGGGCAATAAAACCGTAAAAAAGATACGTGAAAACAGTCAGCAATACGCCGGTAAAAAGAGCCGTTAACACGCCGGCCCCCACTGCCCTTCCGTAAGTAATATATCCTCCCAGCTCCTTATCCCGGTGTTCCCTGATGGCAAGCACAATGCCTATCGCCATCAAGACATAAGAAAGCCATTGTATCACTTTATTCTGCATCGTTCCTGTGGCATATTGGATCAAGCTCAGGACAATTAATGCGGCGCCGGTGATAAGCCCCCATTTCAGCGCATTCTTAACGGGTGATACCCGCTGGGGGTTGGTCATTGTTTCCATATACTAAAGTCGTTGTGGTAAGCAAGTATAGCAAAAAGCGCAGGGCCGTCAAATAGCTTGTCCCGGCTATGGCTGAAAAAATCCTGCAAGGATTCAAATGATGGGTCGGTATCCATAAAAAAGCTCATCAACGGATAGAACAGCTCTTTGATCTCGGCATCTTCCCGGACATCACGGGCAGCTTCGGCAATCTGTTCGTATGAACTTTCTACTAACATTTGTCCGGCGATCACTGATTCATACACCTCATGCTCGTCCTGGAACTCGTCTTCTTCAACCAACAGAAATTCTTTCAGAAAGTCGTCCAGTGTTGGTTGAATCATATTATCGTGGCATTCACGAAGGTACAGGAGGATATTCAACAATTCCGTACCGCGATGAACGGTCTTGTCCTCGATGGCTTCCCATTCGGGTGTCTCCAGGTAATCTTCACCGAAACCTTCAGCATCCCGGGCGAAAAAATTCACCAGTAACAAATCGAACAGCAGCTCTTGCTGGGGAGCAAAAATACTTTGTTGTTCAAACAGATCGTCAAAGGCATGTAACTTGGTGAGAAAATCCACCTTCCTGTCGAAAACCTCTTTCAGTTGACTGTAAAAGGTTAGTAATTCAGGGCCGGGCTGAATACTTTCTTCCAGATGGCCCGCTTTTCCCACCGCAATGCCTGCGATGATCCCGCGTAATGATCCTTCAATTTTTTTGTCCATGATACCGTTGTTTATTGATTAATCACTTGTCTGTCAGCTGAAACAGGCCGTTATTGATGACAGCAAGAACCTTGCCTTTCAATTCCTGTCCCGCGAAGGGTGTGTTCTTACCTTTGGACCGCATTATCCCCTTCTCTAACACCCAGCGACGGGACGGATCAAATATAGTCATATTGGCCGGCGCACCTTTTTGGATGGTTGGTATTTCCAGGCCAAGGATCTTCCGGGGATTGATGGCCAGTTTTTGAACAACCCTGGCCGGGGTAGCGCTCTTACCCATGGCCATATTGAAAACAGGATAGGTAGTTTCCAGCGCACTGACGCCAAACGCGGCCGCTTCAAATTCCAATTCCTTGAATTCTCTCTCATGCGGTGTATGTTGAGAGCAAACCGCATCAATGGTTCCGTCACGCAACCCTTCTTTCAATGCTTCGATATCCATGAGGCTCCGAAGGGGTGGTTTCACTTTGTAGTTGCTGTCGAATCCGGCCAGCAAGCTGTCATCCAGCAGCAAATGATGCGCAGCTACATCAGCGGTGATTTGCAATCCTTTTTTCCTGGCGGCCCGGATCAGTTCCACGGAACCCGCGGTGGAGACGGTAGTAAAATGTACCCGTGCGTTGTTATATTCCGCAAGCCAAAGGTCTCTTGCCACCATGATATCTTCGGCCAGCGCCGGGATTCCCTTCATCCCCAGCATGGTACTGGAAAGGCCCTCATTTACGCTTGCATTGCCCGCAATCCCATGGTCTTCGGCATAGGAAATGATCAGTCCGCCAAAGCCTTTCGAATACATCT
>DATCYD010000054.1:0-5234 GCA_036570465.1 Anseongella sp. | reverse complement strand
CTTTTATTCCTGGTGCTGATCATGCCAGCAGGGTGTAATGCTCAGGAACACAAACCGGCTAACCCTGCTGATATGGTGAACCCTTTTCTGGGTACAGCACCGCTCACCGATCCAGAGTTTATCGGTTATACTCCGCCTGATGGCTGGCGGGTCTGGGCGGGCCTGGTTTTTCCCGGTGCATCACTCCCGAATGCGATGGTTCAGGTAAGTCCTGTAACCGAGTACGGAACTGGGTCGGGCTACCAGTACGAAGATACCCGTATCATTGGTTTTACCCATACCAACAAGGGGCATTGGAATCTCTGCAATATTCCGGTGTTGCCACTCTCCGGTTCATCAGATGCATATCCGTTCAGTTCCTCCTTCAGCCATAAGCAGGAGAAGGCGACGCCTGCGTTTTACCAGGTGTACCTGCAAGATCAGCAGGTAAATGTCCGTCTTACTTCTACCCTGCGGTGCGCCATTCATGAATACACTTTTGAAGAAGCCAAAGACCGGCGGATCCTGTTTGATTTAGCCCGTGCAAATAACCGGGTTTCAGAATGGCAACTCTATAAAGCAGGGTCGCATGCCCTGAGCGGTTTTCAACGGGTAGGGAGGGAAACGATTTATTTCTTCGCCCGGCTAAGTCATGCGGTAACTGCCGTGGACCTGGTCCGTGAGGAAGAAGAAGGCTCCTACGCAATTGCCCATCTGGCCGATGATCCGCAGATACCAGTTACCATGAAGATCGGTCTTTCGTACGTGAGCATGAAAAATGCCGCCGAAAACCTGGAACAAGAGGTAGGAAATGCGCTCTTTGACGAAATACTCGACCGCGGTACTCATACCTGGAATCAGCTGTTGTCTGCCGTTACAGTAAAAGGCGGAACAGATAAGCAGAGAGAACTCTTTTATTCATCCCTGTACCGGTCTTTTCTTTGGCCCGTGCTTCGGAGCGATGTAAACGGGGAGTTTACGGATGTGAAGGGAAAGGTGCGTAAAGAAGATTTTAATTATTACACCAACCCTTCGTTCTGGGACACCTACCGAAACAAGCTGGTACTCCTTAGCCTGCTTCAGCCTGAAGTAACCGCAGATGTAATTCGTTCCCTGATCGACAAGGGGAAACTTACGGGCTTTATCCCAACTTTTTTTCACGGAGACCATGCCGCTCCGTTTATTGCAGGAGCATGGGCCCGTGGCATTCGGGATTTTGACGCGGAAGAAGCTTGCCGGCTGCTGTTTAACAATGCATACAAAGAGGGTGGGACAAGACCGTATATTGGGGAGTACATGCGCAAAGGGTACATTTCTGATCCGGATGTGAAGCGTCCTCACGTCGAAACCAAAGGCCGTGCCGGGGTATCCAAAACCCTGGAATATGCCTACGATGACTATTCCCTGGCACAGCTGGCGGCTGACCTGGGGCAAAAGGAGCGTGCTGAAGAGCTCATGGTAAGATCCGGTAATTACCGTAACGTGTTCGACACGGATAGCCGCTTTATGAGAGGGCGGCATGAAAACGGCGAATGGATCCATCCCTTTAACCCGCAATACCCGTATTATGAATATATGTACCGGGAGGCGAACGCCTGGCAGGTATCATTTTATGTCCCGCATGATATGCCCGGACTGGTCGAGTTGTATGGAGGGAAGCAAAATTTTGAAGAAAAACTGGACTCGTTATTTACGATACCCTGGAATCCCCGATACATCGCCCGGAATGTATCCAGCTTTGTTGGCCAATATTGCCACGGCAACCAGCCCGGCCATGAAGCGCCCTTTGCGTATTATTTTGTGAACAAGCCCTGGAAGTCTCAGCATGTAATTGATACCCTGCTTGAAAATTATTACGGTGTCGGGGAATATGATCTGGCTCTGCCAGGGATGGATGACGCAGGAGAAATGTCATCCTGGTATGTATTTGCCGCCATGGGCTTTTATCCGTTGTCGCCCGCTGATCCGGAATACCTGGTAACGGTGCCTTTATTTGATGAAGTACGCATCAAAACCGGTGATGGACATGGGCTAACTCTCCTGAAAAAGGGGAATAGCCGGAACCTTGATGCAATTATCGTGGATGGAGTGAAGCAGGAAGGCTACTTTATTCCGCATGCTCTGTTCGGGAAGGGTGCGACGGTGGAGGTGCAAACCAGGCCTGTTCCACCCGGTAAGTAAGTTCCTTGTAACCGATCTTGCCAGTGGGCGAAATTGCCTCGACAACGATGAGCATATCTCCCGGAATGTCTGCATTATAGAAGCCTGCCGAAGCATGACCGGTACTGTCGGTGGTGAGTAATGGCTGCCAGTGAAGCAGGGCCCGGAGGTCGGGCATTCCTTTATTCTTCGGATTAAAACTTTGGTCTGTCGGGGATTCATAGGCTGGGGTATAAAATTCACGCGGCGTGGAGAAGACCGGCACACTTGCTTTTAGAATGCCTCTTGGTTTTTGCACCCCAAAGATGCCTCTTCTGCCGTAGGTATATATGGCGATCACGCTACCGGTAGCGGGGATTTCCATTGGATTGGCATTCGGTACGGCTTCCATATAGAGCCGGGAAAAATTTTTGGCGAATTTGATGATCTCTACACTTTTGACTTCACTGGGAGGAATACTCGGGATCAGGTGATAATTGTACATTAGAACCGGAATGCCATCGATAACGACCAATGTTGTTTCCCCGCCAATGACTGAAGCACGAAGATATCCGCCGGGGCCAACCCCACGGGTAATTCGAATTTCTCTCGGATAGTTGAACAGAAGAACGCTATATAGCCCATAAGACCACTTTTCTTCTTTTGCCTGGATTGAATCTCCGCTGATGATTGCGTCTGGTTCACCGTAGGTTTCTATGACCTTTTTTCGTTCTGGTGTCATTCTGGAATCTTCCACTGTCACCTGTTCAAGCAGCGTGGTTCCTGACGAAAGGCGGTACGCAGCCTCAGCTGACTGTCTCGCTATGCTTCCTTCCACAATAGTCTGTACGATGGTGTCGGTCCTTGTTTTAGGGGAAGGTATGTCAATGCTGATGGGAAGCGGCTTGTTTTTATCAAGTGTGATGATATAGTCGCGTTTTTTTCCAGATGGAGCGGAGGTTTGCAGGAGCAGGTTTAGCCGTTTTCCGTATTTCTCACCCAGATCGAAATAGAACCGGCCCAGACTATCAGTCTTATGGAACCGGACTGCGCTTACCGGGCCAAAGGTCATCATGGTAACACCCACTCCGTCCTTTTTCTTTTTTCTGGAGAACACACTACTCACCGTGCCGCTAATGCTCAGTGTGAGTTCCGGTTGAAACGGAAAGGTCCCTCCAAGTGAGTCTCTGTAAAGGTATTTCCTCCAGCCTTGGGTAAGAAGAAGGTTGTCCAGATCTTGTAGCCGGGTTTTATTTTCTTCATTAAAATAGTAGCCGGGGTCTTCGATTTCCCCTCTTAATTCGGATCCGAGCAGAAACCAGGAAAGGATGTTTTTCCGTAGTACCTGTAGCTCTCCCAGCTGATCTTTATTAATAGCCAGCAGGGATAAACTGATACCGGAAATGGACGAACCCCTTTTAGTTGTATCTTTATTCGTGCTCTGATCGCTTGTCACCTGGATATCCAATATTGTTTTTTCACGTCTTTGGTAGGAGGTTTTATCTGTTGAAAGATCAATTTTAAGTCTGCCGCCAGGTTTTTCATGGAAATATAGTCGTTCGGCAACCGGTAATCCAGTGCTGTTTACAAGGGTAAAGGCAATAATTCCTTCAGGCAGTTTCGTTAAGGGAAGACTGGAATTGAGGCGGCCGTTTTTCAGTTGTCCTTTGATCAGAAAGTAATTAATTCCTCTGCTTGCGGCATGAATAACGATGCTGTCGGATTTTCGGAAATTGGATATCGCGGTTAATAAGATTCGATTGCCGCTTTTTGAAGCTGATAGGATATACCCTTTCGGCATCGCTTCAGGAAGCGGGTATTTTTCTGATGGTTTTATTTTGCCTGGTGATGTGATCCTGGCAAAATAGGAATTATTGCTGTCTGGTTGGATGTAAAAAGATCCCATCCCAAGGTGGCTGGAACTGAATGTGGTCACAATCCTGCCGGTCTGGTCCACGATTTCTCCTTTCACGCTTAACCCTTTTCCTGCTGAGCTCAATGTTTTGAAAGCAATTTTATTGAGGATTCCATGCAGCATTTCTCCGCTTTCCGGAAAAAACCGGAGTGTTGGCTCTGTGGATTGTCCGGCGTTGGAAGGTTTCCCGCTTTCAGCGGACTGGTCTCGTTTGGTATTCTGATCTGTTGCGGCTGTCTGGTCTAATCCGGTTGTTTGGTTTTTGCCAATGGAAGGAAATATCAGAATGTGCTCCCTGAAAATGCAATCACTCTCAAAATTCCTGTTCCATTCGGTATAAGCTCTTAATAGGTAGGGCCCTTGCGGATAATCCTGCATTATGTCGAAAAAACCTTCGCCGGTGCCCGCTTGGATGTACACCAGTTTCCGTTCCATCAATTGCGATTCCGGTCCGATCAGTTCTACGTAAAGTACACCGCTGAGCATGGTGGGCGCGTGATAAACGGCATCGGTGACAATGGCTTTAAACCAGATCGTCTCCTGTGTGGTATAAACTGTTCTGTCTGGCTGCAGGTATATTTTTTCAGACAGCGAGCCACGTGAGGAAATTGGCAGCTCCTGCGGGAATGCGGTTGTTATGCTTAGCAAGAGGACGAGCAACGAGATTCCGGTGACCTGCATGACCCTGTTAATTAACTACCGGAAATTGCGTGATCCGTAGCGTGGAGCAACCGTAGGGAACCAGTCTGATTTCCCGGGCTGGTTGGTCGCGTGTTTGCAGGCGGTTGTGAGGCAGAGGCCCGGGCATGTGGTTGTACAGTTCCCAGCGTTCCAGTTGTTTTCCGTTGGTGACGAGCTCAATGGGGGCGTTTTTCAGGTTCCAGGGGTAGCGCTCTCCGGTTTTCCGTTTTACCACCCTGAAGAATTGTGAAGGGTTTTCTACCGCTTCGCTGAGCAGGCCGAAGTTCCAGTCGGAACGGGGTAATACTTCAAAATAATCGCCGTAGTGATCGGTTCCTTTTACCGGTTTCCATTCTTCTTCAATCCGCAGGGCATATACCAACGGGCCTCGCTCTACTGCTGCTGAATTCTGCGCCCAACGGCTGGTTTGTACCTGCATGGGTAATTGAAGCAAAATCTGATCACCATCGTCCCATGTGCGGTTGATGCGGATGGTTCTTCCTGGTTGTATTTTCCTGGT
>DATCYD010000053.1:0-8675 GCA_036570465.1 Anseongella sp. | reverse complement strand
ACAGACGAAGGCCGGGCTAAAAACCGCAGGGTCGAAATTGTAAAAATATAAGCAGGTAGCAAATGAATAACATTATAAAGATAACTCGGTTTAGTTTCATAATTGGGACCATTTTCTCGTTTTTATTACTCTCCTGCTCGGAGAAGGAAAAGCCCAAAATAGGAAGCTACGCAACCGCTCACATTACCATTGGTAATGGAATTGATTTTGACTTTAAGGGAGATAAAGCAACAGGCATTAGTGCCTCCAAAACTAAATTAGGATTTGGATTTTTAGACAGTAAAAAAGGCAATTATATCTATCTGGCTATACAGGCTCCGGACGGATTGAAAGAAGGCACCTATTCCTTGCAAGTGAAGGAGGCTGTAGAAGATGGTGTTACGGCCTATTTAACGTTAGACCCTGATAAAGATCTTTTCCCGGAAAGTTTTGATACCAAAATAGATCTGGATGGCGATTTCTGGAACGATGGAACTGGCAGTATAACCATTACTTCTTTAAATGGCAATTGGGTGGAGGGTACTTTCTCAGCCGCTGCCTATAGTAAATCCGGAGATGAAGCCCGAATAACAGATGGGAAATTTAAAGCGGAAGTAAAGTACGAATTCTAACAAAAAATAAAGATTACGTTGGCATGCCATTTTAACCGATAATTCCTATATTGAAACCGGTTAAAGCAGAAACAAAAGCATGAGCAGCAACAAGAAAATTACCCGGGTTGGGGGTGGAGAGCCTGGTCCGGACCGGGAGGCGTCGGAAGAGGGAATTGGACGGTTTGTTCCGACAACTGAAAGCAAAGGGAAAGCAATCCGTTTGCGGGTAATCGCGGGTATCTTATGGTTCCTGGCGATTGGTGCGCAGGTTGGCGCTATCATCTTGTTATTCAGGCCTCCCATCAATATGACCTGGATCATCATTCTGATCGCGATAGACCTTCTTCTGGTAATTATTGGCTCTGTCTTATGGAAAAAATCGAATAGGTTGGATCCGGCTTCTGAGAGAGATAAGTTTAAGTTCTTCATGCAGAGCCAGTTGGGATTGGTGGCAAGCGTTGTCGCTTTTTTGCCGCTGATCATTTTTATTTTGACCAATAAGAACGTTGACGGGAAGCAGAAAGCGATTCTGGGTGGGATTGCCGGTGTGGCTTTGGTCATTGCCGGGGTAGTGGGTACGGATTTCAATCCGCCATCGGTAGAGCAATATACGGAACAGACCAATCGTGTGGAATGGTTGAACGAAGGCAGGGATTTTGTTTATTGGACAAAAGCGGGCACGGTTTATCATTTATACAGTGATTGCTCTTATATAAATACGGACAGGACTTCAGAGATTTTTGAGGGTACGGTGGCCCAGGCGAGAGAACTGAAGAATATTACGAGTCTTTGCAGTCGTTGTGAAGATCGGGCAATCGACGAAAAGGGCCTTGATGAAGAGGATTACCTCAAATCAGGTGATACTCAACCTGAAACCCAAACGGAAACCGAAGCAGAGCCTGAGCCAACACCTGAACCAGTGCTGTAACCTTCGGTGATTTTGGAGGAATGATGAAGCAGTTGGATTCCGTCAGACGGATGCATGTCAGAAAGGTGGATGGCCTTACCAGTACGCCGTTGTCTGATATGTTATCTGTTGAGGAGCCGCTTGAAATAAGGATCAGCTACGGGCCTGAAGGAGAACGGGTTCAAAAGAGCATCTCGGTGACAATGCGCACGCCTGGAAATGACCTGGAACTTGCTGTAGGCTTTTTGTTCACTGAAGGGATCATTTCTTCACATCGGGAAATAACTGAATCATTTCATGTGGGTGTGGAATGTTCGGCACAAAAACAGAATATTGTGCAGGT
Organism: Anseongella sp.; assembly: GCA_036570465.1. Taxonomy (GTDB): domain Bacteria; phylum Bacteroidota; class Bacteroidia; order Sphingobacteriales; family Sphingobacteriaceae; genus Anseongella. The sequence goes on along the minus strand of DATCYD010000053.1, from coordinate 6,832 downwards.
GGAGCTTGCCGAAGGGTTCGTTCCTCATTTGATGCAAGCGGAAAGGAATTTTTATACCACCTCCAGCTGCGGTGTTTGTGGAAAAGGCTCTATCCAGTCCATCAGGACGGTTAATCCTTTTTGCCACCTGGAAAAGCCCCGGTTAAACCTGGCTGCGGATTTACTTTACCAATTACCCGGGAAACTGAAAGCGGCTCAGAGTGGTTTTACTGCCACGGGAGGTGTTCATGCATCCGGTTTGTTTACTAAGGATGGTGACCTTGTTCTCCTTCGGGAAGATATTGGCCGGCACAATGCGTTAGATAAGCTGATTGGAACTGCGTTGGCTGACAATTCTTTACCGTTAAACCAGCATGTTTTACTGCTCAGTGGAAGGGCTTCCTTTGAATTGATTCAAAAGGCGGCTATGGCGGGTATTTCAATCGTTGCTGCTATTGGCGCTCCATCCAGTCTGGCAGTGGACGTAGCCATGGAATTTGATATGACGCTATTGGGTTTTCTGAAAGAAGGCAGGTTCAATATCTATTTTTCGGGCGCCGGAACTCACATATCAACTGTTAATAGCCGATGACGGAATTATGAAAGAAAGCAAAGATAACGGGAATCCTTCTGCCCAAAACCCCTATAAATTAACTAACCTGCAATTAACCAGCGTAGGGAAATCTGCTGCAGGTGTTCCTGCCGTCATAGCGGCATTTAGTGATCTTCTGAAGGAAAAGATACCTCTGAGGGGTACCAGGGCTTTGTTTAAAATGAACCAGTTTGGTGGTTTTGATTGCCCAAGTTGTGCCTGGCCGGACCCGGATGATGAGCGGTCTCCTTTGGGCGAATACTGTGAAAATGGGGCGAAAGCGCTTGCGGAAGAGGCTACCACTAAAAAAGTTACCGCTGATTTTTTTAAAGAAAATTCAGTCTTCGATCTTGCCAGGTTAACGGATTATGAAATTGGCGGATTGGGGAGATTGACCGAACCCATGTATCTGCCGGATGGCGGTACCCATTATGAGCCCATTACCTGGGATCATGCGTTCAAAAAGATTGCAACACATCTGAAAGACCTGGCAACGCCTGATGAAGCTGTTTTTTATACCTCAGGAAGAACAAGCAACGAAGCATCCTTCCTGTACCAGCTTTTTGCAAGGGAATTCGGCACGAATAATATGCCGGATTGCTCGAATATGTGCCACGAAACATCAGGCACAGCCTTGTTACCCACCATTGGAGTTGGAAAGGGAACCGTAAAGCTGGATGATTTTTACCAGGCGGAGGTAATTGTAATTATCGGACAAAATCCTGGCACCAATGCCCCAAGGATGCTTAGTGCGCTGGAAAAGGGTAAGCGAAACGGGGCGAAGATCATCGCTATCAACCCATTGCCCGAAGCGGGTTTAATGGGATTTCATAATCCCCAGAAGATAAACGGCGTACTTGGTGTTGGAGGTGAACTCGCGGACATTTATCTCCCCGTAAAAATTAACGGGGATATGGGGCTGTTAAAGGCGCTTGAACTGTTGCTGCTGGATTTTGAAAAGAAGTCTCCGGGAGAGGTATTTGACCATCGCTTCATTGCCGAAAAAACCACAGGGTACGATGCCTTTATCAAGCAGTTTGAGGCGTACAGGCTGGACGATCTGGCTGCAGTTTCAGGCATATCACCTGCTGCAATTTACGAGGCGGCGCAAATGCTGGCTTTCAAAAAGCGAATTATTTTTTGTTGGGGAATGGGGCTCACCCAGCAGCCCAATGGGGTAGATATGATCAGGGAGATCCTGAATCTGTTGCTGCTTAAAGGAAGTATTGGTAAGCCCGGGGCTGGTGTTTGCCCTGTCCGGGGACATAGCAATGTGCAGGGAAACAGGACGATGCTCATTAATGAGAAACCTACGGATGAGCAGTTGGATCGCTTGCAGGAGGTATTCGGATTCAGTCCTCCACGCAAACCCGGATATGATGTTGTCAGGACTATCAAAGCGATGCTGCAAGGACATGTCAAAGTCTTTTTCTCTATGGGTGGTAATTTTTTATCGGCTACGCCTGATACCACTTGTACCGCTAAGGCGCTTCGGAAACTGGATTTATCGGTCAGTGTTTCTACCAAACTTAACAGAACTCACCTGATCTACGGGAAAGAATCCCTGATACTTCCAACCCTTTCGCGAAGCGACATTGACCTGGTAAATGGGGAACCGCAGATTGTGAGTGCTGAAAACTCAATGGGTGTGGTGGAATCATCCAAAGGAATGCTGAAACCGGTATCTGATAATCTCATCAATGAAACTCAGATTGTATGTCGCCTGGCGATGGCAACACTGGGAAACCGCTCAGCAGTTAACTGGCATCATTACGCCGGCAGCTATGACGCGATAAGAGATGCCATAGAAAAAAGCATTCCTGGTTTCGAAAATTACAATGTCCGGGTGCGTCGTAAGGGAGGGTTTTATCTGCCCAATGCCGCCAGAGACGGACGTTTCATTACAAAAAAATACGGTGATCGCGCGCCATTTACATTAACCACTGTGCCGGAAAATGTTCTTGCACCGGATGAATTCATGATGGCAACTGTCCGTACGCATGACCAGTTCAATACCACCATTTATGGGCTGGATGACCGGTATCGCGGAATAAAGAACGAACGCCGGGTTGTGTTCATGAACGGAAAGGATATAGAAAAGGCGGGATTTACCCCGGGTGAAAAGGTGGATTTATTCAACTATGATGACGGCATCGAGCGGATTGCTCCGCTATTTATAATTGTTTCCTATTCAATTCCGGAACGCAACACAGTGACCTATTTTCCGGAAACCAATGTGTTGATCTCAATCAATAATGTGGTGCGGGAAAGCAATATGCCGGCGTCTAAGTTTGTTAAAATTAAGATTAAAAAGCATGATCCGGTTTATCTTGGCCCGGGGACCTGTTAAAAATCGATTACAGGTGTTTCCCGCTGGTCTTCTGTTATTTTTTTCCATCTTTTTGATACCATTTACAAAGACACTTGCCGATCCCGTTACCCAAGGCGACAAAGAACGCTACTTTTCGGCGGTGGCGGGCACCGCCAGCCAACCAGATACGATTTCGTGGGATGCAAAAAGGGGAGGGACTATTTTCCGTGTTGAACTTGCAGGAACTGATAAGGATCAGTTTGAAATTATGTCTTCCGGAGAAAACCATGCTGTGGTGGTTTTTAACCCATCAAAGGGGAACGTGGGCATTGCGAGGGCTGTGCTCAGAGCTAAAAGCGCGACAGGTAGAACAGTGCATGTAGTTGCCTTGACAGGCCTGGGAGCGAAGGGGTTGGAAGGCGAAAATGAACCACCGCTTTCACGTGTTTTTGATGCCCTGGGTTATCGGATCAATCTGGGGTGGGAGTCATTGGCCAATCATTGCAAGCCTGAATTGCAGGGAGATGAAATTGCCGCAAGTCTCTTTGAAATGGCAAAGAAGGGCCCCGTGAAAATTACCCCCGTTGCCCGGTATTCACCCGATTTTGAACTGCCATTTGGCTATTATATCAATGGTTCTGAAGGTGCTGTTAAACATCAGGTGGGCACACTGGCGAAAGCGGGGCCATATCCGGAACATCAGGCGCTTTTCCCGGAGATGGAGGGGGATGTTTCGTTCGACCCGGGAAAAGCGGAGTTTGGTTTTTTTGTTACAGGTCCAGATCACTCAGCTTATTCGGAAGATCACTGGAACCAGATTTACCATAAAGAAAATGTGGGACACCCGGTACGGATCTACGCCGCGAAAGACCGGAATGGCAAGGTCGTAAAAAACACTTATTTTATATGTTTTGAAGAAGCCCGAAATGGGGATTACAATGATTATGTTTTCCTTGTAGAAAATATAAAGCCTGTTATTGCAACGTTTACCACATTGTTCAACGGCAAGAATCTCGATGGTTGGGACCTGTTCCTGGAAGGTACCGGAAACACGGATCCGGATCATAACTTTCGTATCGGGAACGAAACATTGCATGTCAACGGCCGGCAAGTAGGTTACGTCATAACCAAAGGATCCTATACGAACTACCATTTCAAGGTGGACTTTAAATGGGGTGCAAAACGCTGGCCGCCGAGGGAGAACACGAAGCGGGACGCAGGCGTTTGTTACCACATTTCAGCGGAAGAACCATTTAAGATATGGCCTAAATGTGTCGAATGTCAGGTACAGGAAGGGGATGTTGGCGATTTCTGGCTGATTGGCATGACCACGATTGAAGTGGACGGGAAACGTAGCCCCCTGAAAGATTATCAACGGCTGCAGAAAAAGAAGGATGCCGAAAATCCAACCGGACAGTGGAATACCCTGGAGATATTATCCTATAATGGAAAATGTATCCATATCCTGAATGGCGAAGTGGTCAACTACGGTGAAAATGCCAGTATAAAAAGCGGCAGAATTCTGTTGCAATCCGAATATGCCGAGATTTACTACAAAAATGTGATGATCCGGGAACTCTGAGCCGTCCGGTCATCAGCCCCCTCCTTAGTTTTTGTAGAGCTTTCGGATAGCTTCGGCATATTTTTCTTCCACGACCCGCCGTTTGATCTTCAGGGTGGGGGTCATTTCTCCGTCATCGATTGTAAATGGAGTACGTTTAAGAGCAAAGTTTTTGATCCGCTCAAATTTGGCAAGTTCGGAGGATAAACTGCGGATGTCCTCCTTCATCCAGCTGATGATTTTTTCGTCATGGATAAACAGGTCCGGGTCCTGGAAGAAATCTTCCCCGAGCCCGAAGGTTTGCATCATGAGTTCTTTGTTAGGTACCAGAATGGCAGTTACGTATTCCTGTTGGTCGCCGATCAGGAAAATCTGTTCGATCTTATTACTTCTCATATACACGTTTTCTACCGGGGTGGGATAGATGTTCTTGCCATAAGCGTTCACGATCATGTTCTTAATGCGATCAGTGATCTTGAGATTTCCCTGCTGAAAACAGCCGACATCTCCGGTATGGAACCAGCCGTCATGGTCAATGGCTGCCTGGGTCTCGGCGGGCTTGTTCCAGTATCCCTTCATGATGCAGTGTCCGCGGACAATAATTTCCCCTTCGGGACTATTGAACGAGGGGTCATGGCTTTCATGGGTTTGAATCGTGAATATTTCGCGGGTTTCCGCATTCTGGATGCCGGTCTCAATACCGGGGATAACCGGTCCAACGGTTCCAAGAGCCTGTTTTTCATACAGGTTTACCGCCACGACAGGTGAGGTTTCAGTAAGGCCGTAGCCTTCCAGCACCACAATGCCCAGATTGGCGAAGAATTCACCTACGCTCACCGGCATGGCGCCTCCCCCTGAGATCATGAATTTGAGCCTTCCGCCGGTTTTTTCGCGGATCTTGCTGAATACAAGTTTATCAGCCAGTGATAACTGCACGGACAGCCATGGGGACAGCGATTTGCCTTGTTCACGAATGGTACGTGCTTTTTTACCGGTATTTAGCGCCCAGTAAAAAATCCTTGCTTTAAGTCCGCCTTTTTCAGTAGCGTTCTTGTAAACCCGGTCACGGATTCTTTCCAATAAGCGCGGAACCACATTCATGATGGTTGGCTGCGCTTCAGTCATGTTGCGGCCTAGCGCATCAAGGCTTTCTGCAAAGGCCATCTTACATCCCATGGCCATGCATACATGGTAGGTTGCCGTTCGCTCAAATACGTGAGAGAGCGGAAGAAATGACAGAAAAGTATCATCATTGTCAATAGCGCGAGGAAGCTGCTCCAGACAGGCTTTTACGTTCTTCACGAAATTAGCATGCGTTAGCATGGTCCCTTTGGGAATACCGGTGGTCCCGGAGGTATAAATGAGCGAAGCCAGATCTTCTTCCCCGATGCTGTTCCGAATAGCGGTGATTTCTTCCTTTCGTTGATCCAAAGCCGATGCACCCCTGGAGATTACCTCACTTAACGGGATGATTTGCTTCTTGCCCGTATTTCCGCTCACCACTTTTTCGTAATTGTCAAACGCCGGGATGATGTATCGAAGCGCCGGACACTCGCCGGCGATCTTAAGCACTTTTTTAAGCAGAAAAGGACTGCCAACAAGCAACGTCTTTACACCGGAATCATTCAGAATATAGGCTGTGTCTTTTTCAGGGATCGTAGGATACACGGAAACATTTACTCCGCCGATTTGCTGAAGGGCCTGGTCGAAGTAAATGTATTCCGGACTGTTCTCAATCAGCAACCCAAGCCGGTCTCCCCGCCCGATTCCAGCTTCCAGAAGCCAGGAGGAAATGGCGTCTGTCTTTTCAATTGCCTCCCGGTAACTGATGGATTCATACTCTTCAGCACCACGAAAAAGCAGGAATGGATGTTCAGGAGAATGAATATGTGTAACAACGTGCCGGATTAGCTGCGGCAATGTTTTTCCTTGTAAATAGTTCATATTGGCCGGTTAAAGCGACGAATTTACAAAGATATTGGGATTTTGGCGAATCCTCAGAACTAGACTGAAAAACTTTCTCCGCAGGCGCAGGTCCTGGAGGCATTGGGGTTGTTGAAACTGAAGCCCTTCCCATTCAACCCGGTTGAAAAATCGAGTTCAGTTCCAGCCAGGTATAGAAAACTCTTAACATCCAGTACAAAGCGGATGCCACGGTCTTCGAAAAACTGATCCTTTTCCTGCGGCTGATTATCAAAGTCCAGCTTGTAGGAAAGCCCTGAACAGCCGCCGCTTTCCACGCCCACTCTCAGGAAATAGCTATCATCGTAGCCGGATTCCTTCATCAGGGCATCAATTCGCTCTTTGGCACGGTCCGTAATGGTGATCATGATTTTTTAAACAAGGTAAGATTAAAAATGCTTGGCGGTCAGTGCCGGGTGGAATCCCT
>DATCYD010000052.1:0-26896 GCA_036570465.1 Anseongella sp. | reverse complement strand
GGTACGATCCACGTCGATAGCCAACCCGGGAAAGGCTCTGTCTTTACGGTTCTCCTTCGCTTTGAAACTGCTGGCGCTGTGGAACTGGACCGGTTGGAAGCACCGGAGCTGCTGGTGGGACACTATGGCAAGGTATGGGTGGTGGATGATGATCAGTTAATTTTGGAATGGTGCCGGGCTGTCTTTCGCAAAAAGGGAATCCGGCATGAATGTTTCCAGTTTCCTGGCGATGTAGCTGACGCTGAATGGGATGATCAGGTAAATATTGTCCTGCTGGATATCCGCATGCCGGGAATGAGCGGCGTTGAACTATTCCGCCGGCTGAAAGAACGAGTGCCGGCGCATGTAAAGATCATTGCTCTGACAGCCCAGGCTTTGCCGGACGAACAGGAAGAGGTGCTCAAACAGGGCTTTGATGGTGTGCTGATGAAACCTTTCCGGGAAACGGAATTGCTGAAGCTGCTGGAAGAAACTGCACGAAGCGCCCCTTCCCGAAACCTGACAAATGACGGTTCCGGCATTTCACCTGAACCGGCAACAACCGATAACGCTTTTACCAGCCAGAACAACGTGGATGCGCCGCTCATGGATCTTTCCCTTCTAAATGCCATGACCTATGGCGACCGGGAGCAGATCCGGAAAATACTGGACCGCTTTGTGGAAGATACCGGGAACGATATCAATCAAATCTACCATTCCATGGAACTGTCTGACCGGGAGAAATTACTCTTGCTCTTACATCGCATAGCAGGACGAACCGCCCAGATCGGCGCCAGGGACCTGGCCGCCCAGTTCCGGACAACCGAGCTTTCTCTCCGGAAGAATAATTCACTGGAAGACACCCATAAGGAAGAGATCAATTCCCTCATGAAAGAACTGGCTGCTTTGGTAAAAAACATCCCACCTAATTAAACCAGAAACCAGAAACGGAAAACTGTCAAAGAGAAATGCCGTACTTGGCCATTTTGTTATAAAGGGTAGTGCGGTCGATGTTTAGTTTTTTTGCCGCCAGACTTTTGTTGTAGCGGGTCTCTTCCAGTATTTTCAGGATATGCTCCTTTTCGTTGGCTTCTTTCAGGCTTTTCAGGTCGGTTCCGGGCGGAGGAAGAAATGGATGGCTAAGTTGCTGGGTCATTTCTTCCGGGAGGGTTTCTTGTCCCGCGATGTTGTCGCCGGCTAATAGGACCATTCGCCGGGTCACATTTCGCAGCTCACGAAGATTGCCGGGCCAGTCATAACTATGGAAAATTTCCATCACTACATCTGAAATGCCCGCAACTCTTTGGCCCAATTCGTTTCCGGCAAGCGCTGTAAAGTGCCGGATAAACAAGTCCAGATCGTTGCCGCGTTCTCGTAGCAGTGGTACATCGATCCGGAATTCGTTCAGGCGATGATAGAGGTCTTCGCGGAAATTTCCTTGTTCCACGCTTCGGAGCAGATCATCATTGGTGGCGGCAATAAAGCGGACATCTGTTTTTACCGGGAAATTGCCGCCTACCGGCAGAACGATCTTTTCCTGCAGCGCCCTGAGCAATTTCACCTGCACCTCGTAGCTAAGATTGCCCACTTCGTCCAGAAAAAGTGTGCCACCCGAGGCCGCTTCAAACTGGCCTACTTTATTTTGCAGGGCTCCGGTAAATGCACCTTTTACGTGCCCGAACAACTCACTGGCTGCCAGTTCTTTGGATAGGGCGCCACAGTCCACGGCTACGAAGGGTTGAGCGGACCGCCGGCTCAGGCGGTGGATTGTACGGGCGGCGTATTCCTTTCCTGTGCCGCTTTCTCCCTGCAGAATGACTGCGATGTCTGTGGGGGCAACCAGTTCCAGGTATTCATATAACCGGGCGGAAGCAGGGCTTTTCCCCCGGATGAAATCGAAGTGCTCTTTCGGCCGGACCGGATCAGACTTTTCTTTTGGTCGAAGAGCCTCATTCAGAACAAGTAACAGTTCTTCAGGGTTCACCGGTTTGGTGATATAGTCGAATGCGCCCATGCGAACAGCTTTCACAGCAGTGCGGACATCATTGAAACTGGTCATGATGATCGCCTGCGGAATAGGATTCTTTCCCCGGGATGCCTTCAGCACCTCCAGGCCGTTTCCATCAGGCAGCCGGTAATCCAGAAGAAGCAGGTCAAAGGATTTTTTTTCCAGGGCCGAGATCCCAAGCTTAACGGTATTGCTGACTTCTACCTGGTGATCGTTTTTTTTCAGAAATCCTTCCAGCAGCTGGGAGAAAGTTGTGTCGTCTTCTACAAGTAAGATCGTGGCCATAGGGTTGGTATTGGAGCAAAACAAATACCATTATTCCCGATCAAGGAAAATTTTTACCTGGCCTGGCTTCCCGTTTTCTGAAATGCCTTCCATAATCACCAAATAGGGCGCTGCCCGGTCGGCGGTATAAAAACTGAGTGTTGCTGAGCCGCCTTCACCGGTGCGTACGTTTGCGTTCCAGTAGATGGTGTTTCGCAGATCAGGCGTTTTATCGCGCAGGTTCCGGGACACTTCGTATTCGGGCACATAGAACTCCCGCGCTACATGATATCCTTCCGGAAAGAAGGAAATAACCCCACGCCTCTCAAAGGCGCCTTTAGGGTGGTACTCACCCCTTTTTGTATTGATCACGATGACGCCGTTCGCGGCTCCCATTCCATAGATGGCTGCATTGGCTCCCTTGAGAATTTCGATTGAGGCTACATCGTAGGGATTGATCAGATCCAACGCGCTGGCATCCATGCTCGGGACTCCGTCCACGACTACCAGTGGATCGGTATTCCCGTAAAATGTATTGATACCTCGGATGGTCACTCGTCTGCCAACCACCCGCAGACCGGGTACGCGGCCACGCAGAATATCGTAGATTGTCGAAGAACTTCCCATCCGTTCAATGTCATCGGCGGTAATGATGTTATCCGCGTAGGAATGAAGCCCGGTAGAATAAGGCGCTTTTTTTGAAGCGGTCACCTCTACCTGGTCAAGCAGGATGCTGCTAAGGCCAAGCTTTTTCCGCTCCTGAATAAATTGCTCTTTGTTCAAGGCCAGGTAGGCGGCCATGCTGTCGGGAGCACCCGAAGGAAACTTTTCGGGCCGCATCCGGATACGCGGAGCGTCCTCTTCAATCCGGATCTCTCCATATCGGCGCCCTTTTTCATTTCGTGCCTGCAACAACACCCGTGTGCTATCGGGAAAGGCATGACCTGCAAAACGGAAGTGTCCCTCCGCGTCGGCAGTGTCCTCGGCTGCAAAGGCTTCCCGTCCCCGCCCGGCGAGCATGACCAGTCTTGCATACGGCAGGGGGGTGCCGGACTCATCATGTACCGTTCCGGTGATCTCGAAATCAATTTCCGGCTTGTAGGAGAGGGCTTCCGGGGGGGCGCTCAGCATGCGTTCCCAGGTAAAGCGTCGCCAGCCCTGGGTAAGCATGAGCAAATCAAGCGCTCCGGCGGCATCGGAGTGGCTGGGATCAAAATACCAGGTGGGGTCTTCTACATATCCCTGAAGATCAGACGTAAGCAGCAAGGATGCCAGCATGCCGGGGAGGGTAGTGGGGTCCACCACCGACGCATCGGTAACACTGATCGAAAAGTTTCCCGCTACGGGATGGCCGCCCTCATTCTTCACCTGCACCTGAAGCTTCACCTTTTCCCGCGCGCCGTAAATCTGGCGGTCTGGTTGAATGTGGATGTGAAGCCGGTCATGGGGCGGGACAAACACCAGTCGTTCAGCCACCGGCATGCCTTCTGCATTGAAGAGCGTAAACTGGGTAATTCCACCGGGAAACCTGGTAAAGGGGATCGTTGCCTGATAAAGTTCCTTTTCCAGCACCGCACGTGCAGTGTAACAGACCTGTCCGCGACTTTGCGCCAGCAGGAATACGGGCCGGTTCCGAAGCCGGGCTGAAGAGGCGGCCATGTTTATACGCATCACGCTGTCTTCCGGTTGGATACTCAGTAAGTAACCTTCTTCCTGTATTGGGGGGATTGGGTATTTTTTTGAAATGCCGTCAGGTAGCTGCAAGCGGGCAGTGTATCGCTTTCCGAACACCGGACGAAACGCCAGCTTGCCCATGCCACGATGCTGGCTTTCGAATTCAGCCACTTTCTTTCCGTCTTCATTCAAAATGGTTCCCTTGACCTTCATGCCCATGCCGCTTGCATTGATTGCTTTGAACGCGACGATATTGGGAACGCCGGCGATCAAATGCCCGCCCTCTGGAAAAAAGGTAAGTGAAATGTCATCTTTGAAGGACGGCAGAAAATGATCTTTCACGAAAGGCAGGCAATCGAAGTTAATGCTTGTCCGGATGTATTTGTTGGGGTAGAGGGGACTTTCATTGTAAGGCACAGGAACGCGAATAGCTCCCTGTTCGTTGGTAACTGCAGTTTTGAGAGATCGGGGCTTTCCGATGAGGACATGCTCGTAGCTGACTTCCTTTCCTGAGACAGGTGCTCCCTTGCTATTGAAGAACCGGATCGTTGCTGTTATTTCGGGAAGGTCGGTAGCATGGTTTACGTCATATTCTATACGAGTTTCTACATTGGAAAGACGGCTGTTGCCAATGAAGATTTGCCTGGTGAAGAAAAACTCCTCGCCGATGTTTCGCATCCAGTCGGTATAGGCGCGGATGCGGTAATTCCCCGCAGGCATCTCATCAGGAAGATTAAAGCTACCGTTGAAATTTCCGTATTCCTGATGTAACACCAGCTGTTGAACCACCGTATCGGCAGGAGCAATTAGTTCGACATGAATGATTTTGCTAATGGAGGAAGCCGTATGGGTAGATGCATTGACCAGGTACGCCCTGAACCAGATGTCATCACCTGCAGCGTAATAAGGCTTGTCGAAGTGAAGATAGAGTTTTTCCTGGGGCCGTTGCGTGGCAAAGTGTTCCAATGCCCGGACCGTCCGTTCCAACACTGCGCCGGGCAGTTCCTGCCCAGTGTCAATGCTTTCCCGAACTTGTCCGGAGGTGGGTTGATCCACCATCATAAAAAGCAAGAACATGCTGTAAATGAACCACTTCACAACATAAAGCTACGGCTTTTTTATGGCTTCATGAAATCATTTTTCCACATCATGGATTCCACCGGAAGGTGACTGCGTTGGTTATATTTGGCGGATCCTTTCTTGTTGTAAAAGGTCTCGATGTCGCCTTCCACCACAAAATAAATCAGCTGTCCGATGGGCATGCCTGCGTAGATGCGCACGGGTTGGGCGCAGGATATTTCCAGTGTCCAGGTATTGCAAAACCCCACGTCTCCTTTCCCGGCTGTGGCGTGAATATCAATGCCCAGGCGGCCGGTGCTGGATTTGCCTTCGAGAAATGGCACATGCGCGTGCGTTTCAGTGTATTCCTGAGTGACTCCCAGGTAGAGCGTACCTGGTTGCAGCACAAACCCCTCGGGCGGAATCTCAAAATGCGTCACCTTATTGTGTACCCGGGCGTCAAGCACGCGGTCGGAGTAACAAGCCAGGTGTTTTCCCAGGTGAACATCGTACGAATTGGTCCCAAGATATCTCCGGTCATAAGGTTCAATAACGATAGTACCCTTTTCGATTTCTTCGAGAATACGTTTATCGGATAAGATCATGCGGATGACGAAAAATTTGACTAATATAGGCCAAAATTTTCAAGTAAAATACCGGAATGCCCATCGTTTTCAGGAAAAGCGTTGCAAAAGATATCGAACTGAGCATCTGGCGGATCGAGGAAAGCGCCGCGCAGTTATATGGGAAGTTGCAACTGGACGAACGGGAACGTGCGGTTTTTGATTCGTTCAGGAACCAGCATAAGCGCAGCTTGCACTGGTTGGGTAGTCGTGTGCTTTTGAGAACGCTCCTGAATACCGATAAATACATTAACCTCAAGATTGACGAGTACCGCAAGCCTTTCCTTGCGAACCTGCCTCATCAAGTATCAATTAGTCATTCATATGATTTTGCGGCGGTTATGGTGAGCCTTAATGGTCCGGTAGGGGTCGATATCGAACAGATCAATTCTAAGATTGAAAAAATAGCAGCTCGCTTCCTGTTGCCGGAAGAGTTGGAATTCATTGATCCGCAAGCAAGACTAAATCATCTGTATGCTTGCTGGAGTGTGAAGGAAGCGATCTATAAATGGTACGGAAAGGGCGGGCTGGCTTTTTTCGGTGGAATCATCCTTGAGCCATTCTCGCCGGGTCCGGAAGGCCGGGTCATGGCACGGGTCCTGCTGGAAGGACATTGGAAGAAAATGGAAGCCCATTACAGGGAGTTTGAAGGATATATGGTTGCCTGGTGTTATTGAACTGAATCTAACTATTATGTTGAACCAACAAAAATTGATAACGGCTGCAGGTGTGCTGGCTATTTTACTGTTAACACTGACAGCCTGTAACAAGGGGCCTTCCGATAAACGAATCCGGCAAATTGATCCGGTCCAGGCCGATAGTCTGGCCAGGGCCGTTGAAGCCCGTGTACATCCTGAGTTGGCCAAAGGATTTACGATGAGCCTCTGGGGAGTGGACTCCATCGTTGCGGACCCGGTTGCATTGAACGTAGATGACCAGGGAAGGGTCTGGTACACCCGCACGAACCGGCAGAAGCACTCGGAATTTGATATCCGCGGGCATCGAGATTGGGAGATCGCATCTATTTCACTGGAAACGATCGAAGATAAGCGCGCCTTTCTGCGCAACGTGCTGGCTCCGGAAAACAGTGCTCAGAATACCTGGTTGGCCGACCTGAATGCAGACAGCTCGCATGACTGGCGCGATATGACAGTGGAAAAAGAGCATGTTTACCGCCTGGAAGACCGTGACGGAGATGGCCTGGCTGACTTTTCCCAGTTGGTAGTGGAAGACTTTCATGATGAAGTCACCGATGTGGCCGGCGCCGTACTGGCCGACGGGAATAATCTTTTTGTCGGCGTTGGTCCGGATATGTGGCGCATAGAGGATCGCAACGGGGACGGTCTGGCCGATTTCAAAGAATCGATCTCCCATGGATACGGCGTACATGTTGGCTTTGGCGGCCATGGCATGTCGGGCCTGATCAAGGGCCCCGACGGACGGATTTATTGGGGCATCGGCGACATCGGCTTCAACGGCGTGGGGCCAGACGGCCGGAAATGGGAATACCCGAACCAGGGCGTGATTGTCCGGGCCAATCCCGACGGAAGCGATTTCGAAGTATTCGCGGCCGGGCTTCGCAATACACATGAATTTGTATTCGATGAATTGGGCAATTTGATCAGCGTGGATAACGACGGGGATCATCCTGGTGAAAAGGAACGTCTGGTTTACATCGTCAACGGGCACGACGCCGGCTGGCGCACCAACTGGCAGTTTGGAAAATATCGTGATCCGGATAATAACACCTACAAGGTCTGGATGGATGAAGAAATGTTCAAGCCCCGGTTCGAAGGGCAGGCTGCCTACATTGTTCCGCCCATTTCCAATTACATCAGTGGCCCGGCAGGCATGGTATATAATCCCGGCACGGCGTTGAGTCCGGAATGGAAGAATACGTTTTTCATTTCCGAATTCGTTGGAAACCCAGCCCGTTCGGCAATTCATTCCTTTCGCCTGAAGCCGTCGGGCGCCGGTTTCGAACTTGGCGAAACTGAAACAGTGATGAAGGGCGTACTAGCTACCGGCATTGATTTCGGTCCTGACGGAGCACTGTATATCGGCGACTGGATTGATGGCTGGGATACCAAAAATTACGGCCGCATCTGGAAAATGGATGTCGAAAGCGGCGCTTCCTGGGAAGCGCGCAAGGAAACACAGGAGTTGCTGTCAGCGGACTTGAGTACCTTAGATGAGACTCGCCTGGGCGAACTGCTCCTGAATCCGGATATGCGCGTACGGCAAAAAGCACAGTTTGAGCTGGCTGAACGAGGCGACAAAGGCCTGGAAGTCTTCAAGGCAGCCATCGCTCAGACGGACGATCGCCTGGCCCGTATCCATGGTATCTGGGGGGTCAGTCAGCTTGCGCGGGAGGATGACCGGCACGCGTCGTTGCTGCTTCCCTTGTTGAAGGATGAAGATGCCGAGATCAGGGCTCAGGCGGCCAAATGGTTGGGTGATATGCGGTTTGAAGAAGCGAGTCAGGAACTGGTCCCGCTGCTGCTGGATACCGCCGCGCGTGTCCGGTTCTTTGCCGCCGAGGCGCTGGGCAGGATTGGGTACAAACCGGCTGTTCAGCCGCTGATAGGCATGTTGGAAGCTAATAACGGAGAAGACGTTTATCTTCGGCACGCGGGAAGTCTTGCCCTGGCCCGGATCGGGGAAGCCGCTCCGTTGGTCGCCCTGGCTGACCATTCGTCACGTGCCCTTCGTATCGCGGCAGTCGTCGCGCTGAGGCGGATGCGGGATCCAGGCATTGCCCGCTTTCTGGAAGACAAAGATGAATTTGTGGTGACCGAGGCCGCGCGTGGGATCAATGACGACCGGTTTATCAAAGAGGCACTTCCCGCATTGTCAAAGGTATTGACGGAAGACCGTTTTACGGACGAAGCCCTTATCCGCCGGGCGATCAACGCCTGTCTCTGGACGGGAACTGAAGAAACGATGCGGTACCTTGTTAATTACGCCATGAAAGAAGACAGGCCTGTTGCCATGCGCGCCGAAGCCATTGATGCGCTCGGTACCTGGGTGCATCCATCCGTGCTTGACCGGGTAACCGGGCGCAACCGCGGGAAGGTCACCCGGGACAGTTCCATGCTGAGCGGGCCCCCGTCCAACGCTTTGTTGCATTTGCTGACAGACCATGAATCCACCATTCGGCTTAGTACGGTAAAAGCATTGGCGAAGCTAAAGATCAAACGCGGCGTTCCCGGAATCATGGATTGCCTTCAAGGTGACCGCGATCCCGCAGTTCGCGTGGCTGCTTTGGAAGCGCTGGCTTCCCTGGAATATGAAGGAATCGGCGAGGCCATTGCACAAGCGCTCGCTGACCCGGAACGCCGTGTACGCATTGCAGGACTTGACCTGTTGCCAGCCATGAACATACCCGCTGCGCAGAAGGTGTCTTTACTTTCCCTGGTTATTGAAACCAAAACCACCAGGGAGAAGCAGGCCGCCCTGCTAACATTGGGAAACCTGTCCGCCGAAAGCACATCAGCTGAATTTGGAAAGCTGCTGGATGAACTCGCTGCAGACAAACTTCCCAGGGAGATTCGCCTGGAACTGGCTGAAGCTATTGACAGTACCCATTCCGCGGAACTTGCCGGCCGCCTGAAATCCATCAATGAAGGTCTTGCTCCCGACACCGGCCTGACGGCCTTTGCCGGATTATTGTTTGGCGGAGACGCCCGCCGGGGCAGGAATATTGTTTTCTCAAATCAGACTGCCCAGTGCATGCGCTGTCATTCCATCGATGATTACGGCGCCAATATCGCCCCCAACCTGAACGGCGTAGCCAGCCGCAATACCCGGGAACAACTGCTGGAATCACTGATCAACCCCAGCGCCCGGATTACCCCGGGCTACGGCTTCATTTCGGTAGCGCTGGAAAACGGAAGATCGCTGACCGGTATCCTTCAGGCCGAAAACCGGGCTACATTAACGCTAAAGGTCGGAGACCAGCCGGATACGTTGATTCAGAAGTCACAGGTACGCGAACGGACCAATGCCCCGTCCAGCATGCCCATCATGAAAGATATTCTCAGCAAACGGGAGATCCGGGACCTGGTCGCTTTTCTGGCGACATTAAAAGAATAACGGATGAGTGAACGCTATCTGTAGTTTTTATGGTTGATGTATGCGGATATGGATGATGCTCCCAAACTATATGCTTTTGTAAAAGAGAGGATCCGATCAAGTCAGCGGTATTATATTTTGCTTGATGAAATCCAGGAAGTCAATAACTGGGAGAAAGCGATCAACTCGTTTTTGGTAGATTTTGATGTGGATATTTATTTAACCGGTTCCAATTCCCACCTCCTGTCTTCCGAATTGGCTACCTATCTGGCGGGACGATATGTAGAAATACCTGTTTATACACTCTCTTTTAAAGAATGCCAAAAATTTCACGCTCACTACTTTCCGGAGGATAAACCGGATGTAAATACCGCCTTTTTGAACTATCTGCGTTTTGGCGGTTTTCCGGTGATCCATACTGCCCGCTATTCGGTTGAAACCGCTTACAAGGTAATTTATGATATTTATTCATCCGTTATTCTTCGGGACACCCTGCAAAGGTATAAGATACGTGATGTGGAGCTGCTTGAAAGAGTAGTGAAGTATGTTTTTGATAATATTGGAAATAGTTTCTCCGGGAAAAATGTCGCTGATTACTTCAAAAGTCAGCAACGAAGGGTCGACTTGAATACCGTCTACAATTACTTGTATGCCCTGGAAGGGGCTTTTATCATTTACCGTACATCCCGATGACATAAAAGGCAAGGAACTGCTTAAAACACAGGGAAAGTTCTATGTCGGCGACCCGGCTATTATTTACGCGGTACTAGGGTATCGTGACCGCATGATAGCGGGTGTCCTTGAAAACATCGTGCTACTTGAGTTGAAACGTAAAGGTTACGAGGTTTACGTAGGCAAACTGGGAGATAAGGAAATTGATTTTATTGCGGAAAAACCAGGTAGCAGGATTTACGTCCAGGTGGCTTATAAACTTGAACAGGAGAGCACGATTGACCGTGAATTTGAGCCTTTGCTTGCCATCAACGACCATCATCCGAAATATGTTGTCACCATGGACGAACTATGGAAAGAATCGGTCGCCGGTGTAAAACACATGTATATTTCTGATTTCCTGTTGATGGAAAATTTTTAAACATTCTCCGGCTCCGGGTGCTCCCAGCCTTCCCGGTAGGCGCGCCGGAGGAGTTTGGTGGCCTCTGGATCGCCTTTTACAATTCGTTTCTCAGGATCGTAAACCAGCGCTCTGCCGGTTTCCATTGAAAGGTTGGCCAGAATACAGCTGGCAGTGGAAATATGGCCTTCTTCGATGTCGGCTATGGGACGGCCATTCGATTCAATGGCATGAAGGAAATCGAGCATGTGCTGGCGGGTGGCCGGGGCGGCGTTTAATTCAATATCGGGTTCGGTCAGGTCTTCAGGGTATTTTTCCTTTTCATATACGACATCTTTATGGATGGGTTTGCCGTTCTTACCCTGGGGAGTGAAGTCATACTGCATGGTGCTGGCCGCCAGGGTTCCTTTTTCGCCATATATTTTAAATGACCACGGGTATTCAGGATCGGCGGCGGTTCCCCAGGTACGATGTTGCCAGAGGCAATTCAGCTCATTGTATTCGAAGAGAGCTGATTGGGTGTCGGAAATATTGGATTTGCCGTCTTTTTGTACATAAATTCCACCTGTGGAACTGATCCGTTTTGGCCATCCGAGATCCAGCAT
This sequence comes from Anseongella sp., assembly GCA_036570465.1. GTDB lineage: Bacteria > Bacteroidota > Bacteroidia > Sphingobacteriales > Sphingobacteriaceae > Anseongella. The sequence continues at coordinate 15,538 of DATCYD010000052.1, read as the reverse complement.
CCAGCGTACGGTGTCGAACATGTGAATGCACATGTCACCCATGATGCCGTTGCCGTACTCCATAAAAGTGCGCCACCAGCGTCGGTGCGGTATGCCATCGTAAGGACGCAGCGGGGCTGGTCCGGTCCACATTTCATAATCCAGAAAATCGGGAATGGGTTCCACCGGGGGATTTCCATTGGCTCTCATGTGATAGTAACAACACATTTCCACGTGTGATATTTTTCCCAGGAGACCGGTATCTATGATGTTTTGTTTTGCGTCGATCAGGTGTGGGGTGCTCTTACGCTGGGTGCCAACCTGTACCACCCGTTTGTACTTGCGGGCGGCGGCTACCATGGCTTCACCTTCAATCACATCAACACTGATGGGCTTCTGTACATATACATGGGCGCCGGATCTCAGGGATTCAATGGCCTGGAGTGCATGCCAGTGGTCAGGTGTCCCGATGAGTACGATATCGAGTTTGTTTTCAGTCAGCATCTTGCGGTAATCACTGTACAGTTGGGGAACCTTCCCCGATTGCTGGCGCTGGCTAACCATTTTTCCTGCTCCGGCAAGCATCTGCTGGTCTGCATCACATAAGGCTACTACATTCACTGGCGACACCTGTATCAGGCGGAAGAGATCACTTTTCCCGTACCAGCCGGTACCGATTAATCCTACCCGGTATGGTTTCGATGGGGAACGTAAGCCGGCAGCGCGGGCATCCAGTGTGGTCAGGGCCAGGGAAGCGGCGGTTCCCTTTATAAAATGACGGCGGTTGAGAAGATAAGGGCTCATACTATTGGTTTGACTATGCGATGACTACGAATATACTATTCTTTACCGAAAGGGAAGACTTGTAAATTCCTGATCATTGACCTATTTTAGCCTCCGCATGTCATTGACTGATTTTTTTACCCCTATAAACGAGCCTGAAGAAGGCCTGCACCCCGCACAGTTGGGATCACGAATTCAATCGTATCGCCGTGTTTTTCCCGATCTTGAATCTGCTTCGTTGGCCCTGTTTGGGGTAGAAGAAGCCCGTCGGGCGGTTTCCAATGAAGGTTGTTCTCAGGCAATGAATGCGTTACGGCCACAACTGTACCGTTTGTTCGAGGGCGCTTTCGATGCTTCGAAGGTTGCCGATCTTGGGGATATCCGTCAGGGAGCAACAGTTGAAGATACGTATGCTGCCGTTAAAACTGTAGTGGCTGAACTGATCAAACAGGATATTGTGCCGGTAGTGATCGGAGGAAGCAATGATCTTGCCTTTGCCCAATATCTGGCTTATGGGCTTGCCGAACAGAAAGTGGAGCTTGTTGCTGTTGATAGCTGTTTTGACCTGGATGAGATGGAGGCGGAGGTAACGGTACCTGCCGCTGATTCATACCTGAACAAGATCATTCTTCACGAACCCAACTGGCTTTTTAACTACAGTAACCTGGGTTATCAAACCTACTTTGTCACCCAGAACAGTCTTCGGCTGATGGATAAGATGTATTTTGACGTGCATCGCCTGGGACAAGTCGTGGAGGATCTGCAGGAGGCCGAACCGATCATCCGGGGTGGGAACATGCTGAGTTTTGACATGTCGGCCATTCGTAGTCCGGACGCTCCCGGGAATGCTAACGCATCGCCAAACGGCTTGTACGGGGAGCAGGCTTGCCATTTATGTCGCTATGCCGGAATTAATAGCCGCATGTTGTCAGCTGGCTTCTATGAATTTAACCCGTCATTGGACAGCAACGGACAAACGGCAATTCTGCTGGCTCAGATGATCTGGTATTTTATGGACGGTTTTTTCGCGCGGCAGGAAGATTATCCCTTCGGCACCCATGATGACTTCACCCGCTTTCGCGCTTTTCTCGAAGGGAACGGGGGGCATGAAGTTGTTTTTTACAAGAGTAACCGGAGCGGTCGCTGGTGGATGCAGATACCTTATCCTGAACAGCATTCCAGGAACGATCGTTTCCACCTGGTGCCATGTTCGTACCGGGACTACCAGCAGGCGAGTAGTGGGGAAATGCCTGACCGGTGGTGGAAAACCTACCAGAAACTACTTTAGGACAATTTTAGAGCTGTTGTATCAGCCCAAGCACCAGGAATACCACGCCGATCACGGCAACGATGTATCCCAGGTCAGCGAAGGCGATGCCAACTACTAAACCAACGAGAAGCAGAATGACACCGATCTTCATCCATTGATTAAACCCAATGCTGCCGGCGGGAGAGGCCGCTTTCTTTTTGGCGATCTTTGCAGCCTGCTTGCTGATGATCTTTTCGACTTTCTTGAATTTTTTAGCCGGAAGCGCACTGAAAGCTGATGATTTATTCAATTCGCGTTCCACAACCTTCCGGGTTGCGGCCTTTTTTTCCTTTGCTTCACGCCGGGCTTCCCTGCGTGCGCCGGCCCGTTGTTCGCGGAATGTTGAATTCCTGGAATAAGCGGTGTTCCGGGCGGATGCATCCGAAGGTCCTTCAAGACGTTTTCCGCCAGCTGATGGGTTGAAACGGGCAGAAGGTGCGTCTGCCCCGGGAAGGGTGACGGTGCGGATGGCCTGTTTGTCCGTTTTAAACGTGTTGACCGGTGTTGGGCTTTCGAAGGGACGTTTAGGTTGCACTTTCACAAAACTATAAGGTGAACGGGCGCAGGAGGCGATCATCAAAAGCGCAAGGGCCAATAAGGCGGGAAATGTCAGCGCAGGCAAGTTCAGCCTTTTCATGGAGTTAATTTTTGTACAACTAAAAATATAGATATTAACCGGGAATCCAAAATACGTCTTAAAACAGGTCGAATCCTATATCCTGACGGTAATATTTTCCTTCAAATTTAATCCGGCCGGCGTTTTCATTGGAAGACCCGAGCGCATCCTGGGGATTTTCCGAGAGAGGTGATTGCAAGCACACGGCCTCCGGCGGTGATGCAGCGGTTTTGTTCGTCCCGTGAAGTACCTGCATGGAAGACCAGGCTGTCATTGACCTGGTCCAGGCCGGTGATCGGTTTGCCTTTTTCATAGCTGCCGGGGTATCCGCCGGAAACCAGCATCACCGTGGCGGCAGAGCGGGGGTCAACTTCCAGGACCGTGTCACTGAGTGTGCCTCCGGCTACCGCTTTCAGCAGTTGCACCAGATCAGACTGAATGCGCGGAAATACGCTTTCGGTTTCCGGATCTCCCATGCGGACGTTGTATTCGATCACCCAGGGGTCTCCCTGTAGGTTCATCAGCCCGATAAAAATAAAGCCTTTGTAAGGGATGCCATCTTTTTTCAGCCCTTCGATGGTTGGTACGACAATGCGGTCCTCCACTTTTTTCAGGAATGCGTCATCCGCAAAAGGTACGGGTGAAACCGAACCCATGCCACCGGTATTCAGTCCGGTATCGCCTTCTCCAATGCGTTTGTAGTCTTTGGCTTCCGGCAATATTTTATACGTATAACCATCGGTAAGTACAAAGACAGAGAGCTCAATGCCATTCAGAAACTGTTCGATGACCACTTTTTCACTGGCAGCTCCAAACTTGGCATTCAGCAGCATTTCTTCCAGTTCCTGGCGGGCCTGCTGCCGTGTTTCACAGATCAGCACCCCTTTTCCGGCGGCGAGTCCGTCTGCCTTTAATACGATTGGAAGGGGATGGTTTTCCAGATAATCCAACGCCTCATCCAGATCGGCGCCTGTAAAAGTGGCGTATGTTGCAGTGGGGATGTTGTGCCGCTGCATAAATTGTTTAGAAAAATCTTTGCTGCCTTCCAGTTGGGCGCCCTCCCGGCCAGGTCCGATGACCGGGATGTGCCTGATGGCATCACTGGCCAGAAAATAATCCACAATTCCCTTTACAAGGGGCTCTTCGGGGCCTGTTACTACCAGGTCAATTTCTTTTTCGAGCACAAAGTGGCCGAGCGCTTCAAAATCAATGGGGCTGATGGGGACATTTTCCCCGCAGGTTTCTGTGCCTGCGTTTCCCGGAGCGATATATAATTTACTGCAGTGGGGGCTCTGGGCGATTTTCCATGCGAAAGTGTGTTCGCGGCCGCCTGAACCGATCAAAAGTATGTTCATGGTGCAGGCAAAGATAAACCAAATAATTCTTACTTTTACCGGGTTGAAAGGCCGGTTTCCGGTAGATGAAGCCGGCTGCCCTGTCATTTTGGCAATCAATCCAGAGTGGCGTAAATGTTGTAATATAACAAGAATGCTGACTATTTTCACGAAACTTTTCGGTAAGAAATCGGATAAAGACGTAAAGGAATTACTCCCGCTGGTCCAAAAGATCAACGAAGAATACGGGAAACTATCACCCTTGAGCAATGATGAGCTGAGAGACAAGACCCGGACTTTTAAACAGCGCATTGCTGAATCCCTTGAAAAGGTCGATGCAGAAATTGCAGACCTGAAAAAGCAGGGTGAAGCGGAAGATCTTCATGTGCATGAGAAGGTTACGTTGTACGACCGGGTGGATAAGTTGGAAAAGGAGCGTAACAAGGAACTGGAAGTGGCGCTGCTGGACTTGCTCCCTGAAGCGTTTGCGGTGATAAAGGAAACCGCGCGGCGCTTTAAGGAGAATGAAGAAATTATCGTGACTGCATCGGAAATGGACGGTGATCTGGCCGCCGCCAAAGGGAATGTACGTATAGAGGGCGATAAAGCAATTCATCAAAATAAATGGCTTGCTGCCGGTACTGAGATCACCTGGGATATGCTTCATTATGATGTGCAGCTGATCGGCGGTATCGTATTGCATCAGGGAAAGATCGCGGAGATGGCTACCGGGGAAGGGAAAACACTGGTAGCGACTTGTCCAGCCTACCTGAATGCCCTCGCCGGCCGGGGGATCCATATTGTAACGGTGAATGATTACCTGGCCCGTCGTGACTCTGAATGGATGGGCCCCTTGTTTGAATTTCACGGATTGCGGGTTGATTGCATCGACAAGCATCAGCCGAATTCTGCCAGCCGCCGTAAGGCTTACCAATCTGACATTATCTACGGCACGAATAATGAATTTGGGTTTGACTACCTGCGCGACAATATGTCGCGCAGTCCCGAAGATCTGGTACAGGGGAAGTTGCACTATGCCATGGTGGATGAGGTGGATTCAGTGCTTATTGACGATGCCCGAACACCGCTGATTATTTCCGGTCCGGTTCCCAAGGGTGACCAGCATGAGTTTCACGAATTGAAGCCCCGGATTGAGCGTCTGGTGAATGTTCAGAAAAATTATCTCAACACAGCGCTGAACCAGGCCAAGAAGCAGATCGCCGAAGGGAATACAGAAGAAGGCGGCCTTGCGCTGCTGCGTGCCCATCGTGGATTGCCTAAAAACAAGGCGCTGATCAAATTCCTGAGTGAACCCGGTGTGAAACAGATACTTCAGAAAACGGAGAACCATTATCTTCAGGACCAACAGCGGGAAATGCACAAGGTAGATGCTGAGCTGTATTTTGTAATTGATGAAAAGAATCATAGCGTAGAGCTTACAGAAAAGGGCATTGAACTGATCACAACATCGGGTGAAGACGCCGATTTCTTCATCCTGCCGGATATGGGCACCGAGGTGGCGGAAATTGAGCGTGCGGATCTTCCGGAAGAAGAGAAAGTTAAAAAGAAAGACGAGCTAATGCGTGATTACGGCATTAAGTCGGAACGCATTCACTCGGTAAATCAGCTGTTGAAAGCCTATACGCTGTTTGAAAAAGATGTGGAATACATCATTGACAGTGATAAGATAAAGATTGTTGACGAGCAAACAGGCCGCGTCATGGAAGGTCGTCGATATTCGGACGGGCTGCACCAGGCCATTGAGGCAAAGGAGAATGTGAAGGTGGAAGACGCCACGCAGACTTTTGCTACTATCACGCTGCAGAACTACTTCAGGATGTACCACAAACTAGCGGGGATGACCGGTACGGCCATTACCGAAGCCGGGGAATTGTGGGAAATCTATAAACTGGACGTGGTTGAAATTCCCACGAACCGACCCATGGTCAGGGACGACCGTCAGGACCTGGTTTACAAGACCCAGCGTGCCAAATATAATGCGGTAATCGAGGAAATCGCGAAACTGACCGGTGAAGGCCGTCCGGTGCTGGTTGGGACCACCTCAGTGGAAATTTCCGAGCTGCTTAGCCGCATGCTGAAGCTGCGGGGTATCCGCCACAACGTGCTGAATGCGAAATTACATCAGAAGGAAGCAGATATCGTTGCCGAAGCAGGTATCGGCGGTACAGTAACCATCGCCACCAACATGGCAGGTCGTGGTACTGACATTAAACTGGGTGCGGGAGTCAAAGATGCCGGCGGGCTGGCCATTGTCGGCACCGAACGTCATGAATCGCGACGGGTTGACCGCCAGTTGCGCGGACGCTCCGGCCGGCAGGGTGATCCGGGATCTACTCAGTTCTTCGTTTCCCTGCAAGATGATCTGATGCGGTTATTCACTTCCGACAGGGTGTACAATCTCATGGATCGAATGGGGCTGAAGGAAGACGAGGTCATCCAGCATTCGATGATCACCCGGTCCATTGAACGGGCCCAGCGAAAGGTGGAGGAAAACAACTTCGGTATCCGGAAACGCTTGCTGGAATATGACGATGTGATGAACTCGCAGCGAACGGTGATCTATGCCAGGCGCCATAATGCCCTTTTCGGGCAGCGGCTGGAAGTAGATCTGGATAATATGCTGTTCGATCTGATCGAGGAAATTGTAGTCGAATACGCCAATGGACAGAATTACGAAGGCTTCAAGCTGGAAATGCTCCGCATTTTTTCTCTGAATATCGAAATGAGTGAACAGGAGTTCCAGGAGAAGAAGCCGGCAGACATGGTGGAACAGATGCATCAGATGCTGACGGACCTGTATCGGCGGAAAAGCGAACAGATTGCAGAGATGGCTTATCCGGTTATCAAACAGGTTTATGAAAGCCGTGGAGAAACCTTTCAGAATATTGCCGTACCGTTTACGGACGGCTCGCGTGGCATGCAGGTCCAGGTAAACCTTGCCGGAGCCTACGAAAGCAAGGGGCGCACGATCATAAAAGCCTTTGAGAAAATGGTAACTCTGAGCATTATCGACGATGTCTGGAGAGAGCACCTTCGCGACATGGACGATCTGCGACAATCCGTCCAGAACGCCGTGTATGAGCAAAAGGATCCGCTGTTGATCTATAAATTTGAATCCTTCGAGCTCTTTAAACAGGTAATCGCCCGGGTGAACCGCGAAGTCATCAGTTTTCTGTTCAAAGGGAGTATCCCGATACAGAATCCCGATCAGGTACAGGAAGCCAGGCAACAACCCCGGCCCGATACCAGCCGTCTCAGGACGAACCATCCGGAGCATGTGTCGGCCGGCTCAGCTGCCAGGGCCGCCGCCTCTGGTGGAGGCATGCCGGTGGATACCGAAGTAAACACACAGCCGGTCAGGGTGGGAGACAAGATAGGCCGGAATGATCCTTGTCCTTGCGGCAGTGGGAAAAAATACAAGAACTGCCACGGGAAATAAATAGCCAGGGAGGAACTTGCAGTATGAAAAGATCACTATTGACATGCGTTGTATTCCTGTTAGGAGCAGGTAGCCTGTTTGCTCAGGAACGGGGTAGGGTAGAAGAAATCAAGGATCCTGAAATTGATGCACTAATTGCCAAACGCTCAGATCTGTACACCCGCCCCCACGAAATAAAGGGCTACCGGGTGGAACTCTACAGTGGTCCCGAACGGGAAGCCTACATTGATATGCGGAATAAATACCGTACACTGTATCCGCAAGGCGAAACACATCTTCATTTTGAAACACCCGATTTTAGCCTGCAGGTGGGAAGTTTCCGGACGCTTGCCGAAGCCCACCGCTTGCGGGATACCCTTATTACTGATTTTGCCGGCGCCAAAGTCGTGGAGGCTACGATCACGGTTGATCCATCTGACGAAGATTAGCGATCGTAATACCGGGGCCATGCCCATATTCGTGCAAAACCGTATCTTTACCAGGTCATGCTGAAAGAGAAAATCCAGCAGCTGGCAGGCGAATTTCATGACGAAACCGTGAAAGACCGCCGTCACCTGCATACACATCCTGAATTATCATTCGAAGAATACAATACCTCCGCTTTTGTCGCAGAACGATTATCAGCGCTGGGTATTCCTTTTGAGAAAAAGGCCAATACAGGCCTGGTGGCCTTGTTAAAAGGCGAAAAGAATGGTCCTGAAAAGGTGATCGCGCTTCGGGCGGATATGGATGCTCTGCCAATCCTGGAAGCCAACGAAGTGGAATACCGTTCACAGAACGATGGCGTCATGCACGCCTGCGGTCATGATGTACATACGTCCTCTCTTTTGTGTACGGCAAAGATATTAACCACTATAAAGCAAGAATTCTCCGGTGTTGTCAAGTTCATTTTTCAGCCGGGGGAAGAGAAGCTGCCGGGAGGCGCCAGCCTGATGATTGCAGAAGGTGTTCTGAAGAATCCTGCGCCGCAGGGAATTCTTGGACAACACGTGATGCCGCTGATTGATGCAGGACAAGTGGGTTTTCGGTCCGGCAAATACATGGCCAGCACTGATGAGCTGTATATGACTGTAAAAGGAAAGGGGGGGCACGGCGCCATGCCGCATCAGAATATCGACCCGGTACTAATCGCTTCACATATCGTGGTAGCTTTACAGCAGATCGTTAGCAGAAATGTAGATCCTCTCCTGCCTACGGTCCTTTCTTTTGGCAAGGTAGTCGCCGATGGAGCTACAAATGTGATCCCTGCGGAGGTAAAACTGGAAGGCACCTTCCGGACATTGGATGAGACCTGGCGGGCAGAAGCACACCGGAAAATGATTAAAATGGCTGAAAGCATTGCCGAAGGAATGGGGGGGAGCTGCACGTTTGAAGTTCGCCGGGGGTATCCCTTTCTGGTGAATGACGCGGCATTGACTGCCTCTGCCCGCCGGGGTGCGGAAGAGTACCTGGGTCGGGAAAACGTCCTGGATCTGGACATTTGGATGGCAGCCGAAGACTTTGCTTTTTACTCCCAGGCCGCCCCGGCCTGTTTCTATCGCCTGGGTATCCGCAATGAGCGCAGAGGAATCGTATCCACCGTACATACACCTACTTTTGATATTGACGAACGGGCGCTGGAAACCGGACCCGGTCTGATGGCTTACCTGGCTCTGAAAGAAATGAACGACGGCCAGCGTTTGTAGCCAAAAAAATAAATTCAAGGCGGTTTATTGTTCCAAAGTTGTATTTTAGCGGCCAAAATCTATGGGTTTAAAGATATTTGTTCCTAAAGAAAGCCGGCCGGAAGAGAACCGGGTGGCTTTAACGCCGTCTGTGGCCAAGCAGCTAGTCGCCGGGGGCTTCGAGTGTTATATAGAACCGGGCGCCGGCGAAGGCGCAGGTTTCAGCGATAAAGCCTTCGAGGATGCCGGTGCTGTCATGGCCGGGCAAAGTGCCACCTGGGCCGCAGCAGACATTGTGCTTAAGGTGAACCCTCCTTCCCTGGCGGAAGTAGGTCAGATGAAACCAAATGCCACGTTGATCTCCATGATGTATGCGTTTTCCAACCCGGAGTTGGTAGCCGCCTGCAATGAAAGGACGGTGTCGGCGTTTGCATTGGATGCCGTACCCCGGATTTCCCGTGCGCAGAAAATGGACGTACTTAGTTCACAGGCTAATCTGGCAGGATACAAGGCAGTGATCATCGGAGCAAATGAAATGGGAAAGATATTTCCATTGCTGATGACTGCAGCCGGTACCATTACACCATCCAAAGTACTGATCTTTGGCGCCGGTGTGGCAGGACTTCAAGCCGTGGCAACTGCTAAAAGACTAGGCGCCGTGGTAGAAGTAACCGACGTACGGCCTGAAACCAAAGAGCAGGTGGAATCACTTGGAGGAAAATTCCTGGTAGTAGATGCAGAAGGTATCAAAACCGAAGGAGGTTATGCCCGCGAAGTATCCGGGGAATTCCTTCAAAAGCAAAAAGAACTGGTCGAAAAACACATCGCTCAGAGTGACCTTGTGATTACAACCGCTCAGGTTTTTGGCAGAAAGGCCCCCGTGCTTATTACAGAGGACATGGTTCGCCTGATGAAGCCGGGATCAGTCATCGTAGATATGGCGGTAGAACAAGGGGGTAACTGCTCCCTGAGCGAACCAGGCAAAACCGTTATCAGTAACGGAGTAAAGATTGTCGGGCAAACCAATCTTCCTTCTTTGCTTGCGTTCAACGCCAGTGAGTTGTTCGCCAAAAATATTTCCACGCTCCTGCTTCACCTTGCCAGCGGAGAAGGGTTCAAACTTGACCTGGAAGAGGAAATCACCAAAGGCTGCCTCATTACCCATCAGGGCCAGCTGGTGCATGAAGCCACCGGGCAATTGTTAAACAGTGCCGGAAAAGGCGCGTAATTCAAGATCATATGGAATCAATCCTTTCGTTCATAGGCGATCACATGGAGATGATTTATATCATTATCCTTTCGATATTTGTAGGAGTGGAGGTAATTTCAAAAGTGCCTTCTGCTTTGCATACGCCATTGATGTCCGGTGCTAACGCCATTCACGGCGTGGTAATCATCGGAGCTATTATTGTAATGGGGCATGCAGAGCCCGGTAACGTCGCCGCCCTGATACTAGGCTTCCTGGCGGTTGTGCTGGGCACCCTGAACGTGGTAGGGGGCTTTGTTGTCACCGACCGCATGCTGGAAATGTTTAAGAAGAAGAAATAACCCCTTCCCTATAAAAAATTTATGGAGCAGTACATACTTGCAATTACCTACCTGGTAGCATCCGTTCTATTTATATTCGGGCTGAAAATGCTCGGTGATCCGAAAACCGCCCGGAATGGGAATCTGCTGGCCGCCCTGGGAATGGGCCTGGCGATCCTGGCCACCATGGCCTTTCATAAAAACGATGCCGGAGAGCGCATCGGCAATTACGGCTGGATCATCGGAGGGCTCGTTGTCGGAACCATTGCCGGCTGGATTTCTGCAAAGAAAGTAAAGATGACCGCCATGCCGCAAATGGTTAGTCTCTTCAACGGAATGGGCGGCGCTTGTGCAGCCCTGATCTCAATTTCCGAATATGATCACCTGATGCAGAGAAGCGGAACAGCGACTGTTGGCGTACTTTTAACCATGGTAGCCGGTCTGGTCATCGGTAGCGTCTCCTTTAGTGGAAGTATGATCGCCTTCGCCAAGCTGCAGGGCATCATGAAAAAGAACATCCGCCTGCCATTCTATAATATTATCAATATCCTCCTGATGCTGGGTATTGTAGTGTTTTCCGCCATGATCGTTGCACAGATTCCGGCCGATCCCTATCCTTACTTTTATGGAGTCTTCGCGCTTTCTCTGGTGTATGGTATCCTGTTCGTAATTCCTATTGGCGGGGCCGATATGCCGGTGGTGATCTCCCTGTTGAACTCCTTTACTGGTGTGGCAGCCGCTTTTGGCGGGTTCCTGTACGATAATCAGGTCATGCTCACCGGCGGGATCCTGGTTGGATCGGCAGGCACATTGTTGACCATTGTCATGTGTCGTGCTATGAACCGTTCCCTGATGAACGTAGTCTTCGGAGGTTTCGGCAGCGGAGCGAAAAGTGTCGAAGGAAGCGCCCGGGAAGGTGGAAATGTCAAAGCCACCAGCGTTTCAGATGTCGCCATCTTGCTGAATTATGCCAGGAAAGTGATCGTTGTACCCGGTTACGGACTGGCCGTAGCCCAGGCCCAGCACGCTATCCATGAAATGGAAACAATTCTGGAAGAAAAAGGCGTGGAAGTAAAATATGCCATTCACCCGGTTGCCGGCCGCATGCCCGGTCATATGAATGTACTGCTGGCAGAAGCGAATGTCGCCTACGAAAAACTTTCGGAAATGGAAGAGGTAAACCCTGAGTTCCCCACGACCGATGTGGTACTGGTAGTCGGAGCCAACGACGTAGTAAACCCTGCCGCCAAAAGCGATCCGTCAAGCCCCATCTTTGGCATGCCGGTCCTTAACGTGGAAGAAGCTCGCAACGTCATTGTGGTGAAACGAAGCATGAACACCGGCTACGCCGGCATCGATAACGAACTCTTTGGCTACGACAACTGCTCCATGCTTTTCGCCGACGCCAAAACCGCCATCACCCAGGTCGTAAGCGAGCTAAAAAATCTTTAGTTGCTGCGCAACAGTTTCTAGTTGGAAGTTTCTGGTTTCCAGGAGGCCTGTGGGAAGTTGCCGGGGTCTGGAGCTTAGAAACTACGATTTGCCCCGCCAATCGCGCAACCATTAAGCGTTCGGTCTCCGTAACGTGCTGTGACACTATAGTCGTAGTCGCGATCAGACATTCCGTCGGAACAAGGCTCCTTCTTTACGATGATCTTTAGTGAAGGTTGTCCCGATTCGGCCGGAACGTCATAGGTGTACAGATCATTTTCGATCGTTGGTTCGGTATATTCGTAGAAATAAGCGGATTCGGTACCCATATCGGTGAGGCGGATCAGATTTTCGCCGCCTGAGATCTCAACCGACCAGAAAGGCTCGTTGCCCAGGCACCAGAAATCGTATGGAAAGCAGTCGGTCTTGAAATTCTTGGCGGTAACGTTCAGCACCCTGACCACCTTCAGCAGGCTGTCGTATTCCGCGGCCTGGGTTCCCCCTTCCTGAGCAGGTAGTTTCACGGCTTCCAGCTCCGCAAAAACGGAATTCCTGCCGGAAGGAAAAAACTGATATTCCCGGGCGCCGGCACTGAGCAGGCTATCGGGATCTTCGACCCGGTACGTCGTGCTGTCGTCCCCGCATTCCAAAAAGCGGTTGATTTCGGGGCTGTAAGTGTAAATGCCTTTGACCAGTACAGTATCCGGCCCGCCGGCGGCACTTTTGTCCGTATTTTTGGTGCCTGGTCCGCATGATGAGCAAAGCAGCATGAATAAAATGAATTGTTGACGAATAGCGGCCATATCGGTTGTTTTATATTTCAGACGATGCAAGTACAAAATTTCTGCCAGAAAAATCCCCGCGATTTTGCCTTGCTTCAAAGGTTGAGTATTTTTACTCAGTATAATGAATGACTTTCAAAGATCGTTATTCGTAACTTTGATCTTCCATGATCTCTCCAGGTTCCATAGAACAAGTGTTCACTTCCTCCGATATTGTTGAGGTGGTAGGTGATTTTGTGACGCTGAAGAAGCGTGGGGCGAACTATATCGGGCTTTGTCCCTTTCATAATGAAAAAACTCCTTCATTTAATGTGAATCCTGCCCGGGGTATTTTCAAATGTTTTGGCTGTGGCAAGGGAGGGAATGCGGTTGATTTTGTGATGGAGCATGAGAAGTATTCGTATCCGGAGGCTATTCGCTTCCTGGCGAAGAAATATGGGATTGAGCTGGAAGAGACGGGGCCTGCGGAAGATCCGGCGCAGAAAGACGAACGGGAAAACCTGTTTGCGCTGAACGAATATGCCCGGTCTTTTTTTAATGAAACGCTTTTTGAGACGGACGAGGGCCGCGATATTGGGCTGAGCTATTTCAGGGAGCGGGGCTTTCGCGATGAAACCATTAAGAAATTTCAGTTAGGTTATTCCGCTGATGAATGGGAACCTTTTACCAGGAAGGCTCTTGCAGACGGCTTCCGCGAAGAAACCCTTGTTGCTACGGGGCTTTCGGTAAAAAACCAGGAAAGAGGCAGCCTTTATGACCGGTTTCGGGGGCGCGTTATTTTCCCGATCCATAATCTTACCGGACGGGTGATTGGTTTCGGGGGACGGGTACTTCGCAGCGGGGCCAAAACAGCCAAGTATGTAAATTCTCCCGAATCGCTTATTTATCATAAGAGTGATACCCTTTACGGTATCTTTTACGCCAGGAATAAAATCAGGGAAGAAGATACCTGTTTCCTGGTGGAGGGTTATACGGACGTGATATCATTGCATCAGTCGGGGATTGAGAACGTGGTGGCCTCTTCGGGAACATCGCTGACCAGCGGGCAGATCCGTCTGATTGGGCGTTATACCAAACATATTACCATCCTGTACGATGGCGATCCGGCGGGAATAAAGGCATCGCTGCGGGGCATTGACATGATCCTGGAAGAGGGGATGAATGTCAAGATCGTCCTCTTTCCGGAAGGGCATGACCCGGACTCGTTTGTGCGGAAATCCGGAGGGGCAGCTTGCCGGGAATATATCAAATCCCATCAGAAGGATTTCATCCTTTTCAAAGCAGACTTGCTGCTGGCTGAAACAGCCGGTGACCCGATAAAAAAAGCGGAAGCCATCGGTGAGATCGTGGAAAGTATTTCCAGGATCCCGGACAGCATCAAAGCATCGGTATTTGTGGCTGAAGCCAGCCGGATGCTACAGATCGATGAACAGGCCCTGCTGACGGAACTGAACAAGCTGAGGATGAAGCAGCTTCGTCAGGATCGTAAACGATCCGGTTCCCGGCCAGGCGCGGCATCTTCGTCATCTTCCGGCTCGGACCGCCTGTCAGGTACCGTATTGCCGGATCCGTCTCCGGTTGCGGGATCCGGAGTTTCTCAGGGTTTCCCTTCCGGAGCGGATATTCCTTCGGAGCTCCCTCCCCCTGATGCCGGTTATGAGGGGTATTCCGCTGCGGTGAATCTTTCCGATTCCGACCAGGCACAGGAACGTGAGATTGTGAGGCTGATGCTGAATTACGGCAGCGAAGAGCTGAACGAGGGGCTTTCTATCAATCAGTTTCTTTTGTCCAATCTGGAAGACGTTCAGTTCACTGACGAAACCGTTCAGCAGATTTTGGAGGTAATCAAAGCTGGTCAGGAAAAGAATCAACCATTCAGTCCCCAGGACTTTACCCGTCATCCTCAGGAGGATATCCGACAACTGGCGGTGGCTTTGCTTTCCAGCCCATATGTCATCAGCGGGAACTGGAAGGATATGCATGGTATATACGTGCCTGCGGAGAACGAGCTGCTCGCTCAGGCAGTTCTTAGCGCTATTTTCCATCTTAAAATGAGGAAGGTTATGCGTATGATCGCTGAGAATCAACAAAAGATCAAAGAAGCTACCAGGGAAGAGGAACAACTCAACCTGCAAATGGAACACATTCGCCTCTCCAATATCAAACGAGAACTTTCCAGGGAGCTGGGCGCTGTGATCCTGAAGTAATCCGTGTTTTGTTCACACAATTAATTTGCTGAAATTCGTGCCCTATGATCTTCGTCACAGGAGGAACGGGTTTTATCGGATCCCGCTTGTTGCTGGACCTGACCGCGAACGGGCAGCCGGTGAGAGCGCTTAAAAGGAAGACATCGGTCATTCCGTCTTTTCTGCGAGAGCGGACTATTCAATGGGTGGAGGGAGATGTCCTGGATCCGGTAGCCCTGGAAGATGTCATGCAGGGAGTAAGTAAGGTGTATCATTGTGCCGCCATGGTATCTTTGTCCAACCGGGAACGGAAGCACATGTACCGGGTGAATATTCAGGGAACAGCCAACGTGGTGAACCTTTGCCTGGACCTGGGAGTTGAAAAACTTGTACATATAAGTTCAGTAGCCGGGCTTGGACGTGAACGGAACGGGGCGTTTGTCACCGAGAAAAAAGCTTTTGATGAT
>DATCYD010000051.1:0-4186 GCA_036570465.1 Anseongella sp. | reverse complement strand
CATCGCCACGTTCTCCCTTAACCTGTAAGGCCATCCACCCCGCCATATTCTGACCGGCATCCAGCACATAAACTTCCGGTGTAACCTCGTTGATTGCTATGGGATAAAATTCTTCAACAACCCGGATGGGTTCCAGGTGTTGAGACATCATGTCGCCACCGGGAGGCTCCACAACCGAGGCGTATCCCCAGGTTTCATTCGGAAGACTTTTGATGATGGTATCGGTGGGAAGCCACCAGTTTTCCTGCTCCAAACGAGCATCGTAGTATTCGCCGTCCAGGATTCCGGACCGTACGGTAGGACCTGTTGTGACCCTGCGCATATCATTGGATGTGATTCGGGCGGTGGCTCCATTGGCATAGGTCAGGTCCATTTGCAACCGCAGCTTCGGCATGCCATACCAGCCGGGCGCTACCGATATCATCATGACATTATTGCCTTGGACAAGCAGATCGGTCACATCAAATGTCGTGTAATAAACTCGTTTGGAATAGTCGCTTGTAGCAGGGTCAAGAACATTTAGTCCTACCTTTTTTTCGTTGATTGACAGTTCGTGGTAACCAATCCCGGCCAGGTACACGCGGGCGGAAACAACCTCCGCCGGACAATGGATCAACTGGCGGAAATAGAGTACTTTTCCAACCCATCCGAATGGGAATCCAATCCAGTCAGCCTGCCAGTCAGACTGATCTAAAAGGGCGGTTTCAAAGAAAGCTGCCTTGCTTTCCAGTTCGCGTCCGCTATGTTCTTCCCAAACTTTGACCTTCCAGTAGTATTTGGTCTGGCTTTTTAAGTCCTGTCCCTGAAATAAGATCCCAACGGATTGCGCGGATTTTACCACGCCGCTATCCCAGATGTTTCCTTCCGAGGCGGCTAGTTTTTCCGGTGAGTCAGCCACCAGCACCTGATAGGCCTGTTGCCTGCTATTGGAAAGGGTGCCCTGGAATACCCAGCTGAACTGGGGTCTTTTCACCATCAGTCCAACCGGGTTGCCCGCATATTCTACTTTCAGATCCGTCAATTGCAGCTTGTCCTGCCCCCGGACAGGTCCAATCATACTCCCCATTAACAAAACTGGCAAAGCCAAGAGCTTCACCAGTTTTGACCTTACGTTCCTTAACTCAACTCCTTGCTTCATCTAAACTCTCTTTTCGGTGACCCCACTTTGCATACCAGAATACAATGATAAAACTGATTGCCGGTAATATAAAAGCTTTGGATGTATCTGTGGCATCCGCAAGCAGTCCCATAAGCGGGGGGATCAATGCGCCGCCGACAATGCTCATGATCATAAAAGATCCTGCTTTTTTGGTGTCCTTGCCCAGGTCTTTTAATCCCAGTGCGAAGATAGTTGGAAACATGATACTCATGCAAAAGCAATTGATCATTAATGCATAAACAGCGATTATTCCCAGGTTGAGCAGAACCACCACCAGCGACAGAATGGCGATCATCGCATAAACAGCCAGTAATTTAGCGGGTTTTACATACCGGAGCAATGCGGTGCCCAGAAAACGGCCGGCTGTATATAAGATCATTGCTGCCGACAGGTAGAACGATGCAGACTGGTTGTTCATGCCGGGAACTTCATCCACCGCGTAGTTGATGAAAAATCCCCAGACCCCCGCCTGCGCGCCTATATAGAAAAACTGCGCAAGAATGCCATTTACAAAGTGCCGGTGCTGAAACAACTTTTTGGCTGATCCGGTGGCTGAGGCGGCTCCTCCGGCAGATTTCTCCGTGTCACTTTCTTCCTCTGATGTGATCTCGGGTAGTTTCACGAAAGAGAACACAAATAACAGGACCAGTACAATGCAACCAATCACCAGATAAGGCTGCCGGACGGAGGTTAACCCGGCATTGCTATTGTCTTCTGCAAAAAGTACCAGGCCGCCGATAAGGGGGCCCAGGACCACGCCCAATCCATTGAAAGATTGGGCAAGGTTTAGCCGGAATGCGGCGCCGTCTGGTTTGCCAAGTACAGTCACGTAGGGATTTGCGGCCGTCTCAATAATTGCCAGGCCGCATCCGATGACAAACAGTGCAGTGAGAAAAGACCCAAAGGTAGCTACCCCGGCTGCCGGGTAGAATAAAAAGGCGCCGATGGCATACAATGACAATCCCAGTAAGATGCCTTTTTTGTAACCATATCGTCGCATGAAATACCCGGCGGGCAGGGCCATCAGAAAATAGGCCCCGTAAACCGCGAACTGCACCAGGCCTGACTGACCCTTGGAAACATCGAGAACATCCTGGAAATGTTTATTTAGTACATCCAGCATACTAATGGCCAGTCCCCACATGAAGAACAATGTGGTGACCATGGCCAGGGGGAATGTATAGCGTCTCACTCTACTTTTTGCAGATCAAATCCTCGTACAGTAAAATGTGTCCAGGGTATTCCAGTTGAACCGTACCGGTCATAGAGGTTAAATACAATCCCTATGGATACCGGTGTTTCTTCTGTGATATCCAGCAATAATTCTACTGTTGAATTTTGGTGGTCCAGCAGGTTGGCGTATTGAATCGTTTCCGTGGACGTGGGCACCGCGGTATAATCGGGCAAGATTTCGCCAACAGCAGCCACGCCATATATTTCTACCGGGCCATCCGCACCTCCTGATTCAATTTTCAACAAATAATGACCGGGTTGAAGGGTCACTACCTGGTGAATTTTACCGTTGTTAACAGCAGGAGCCCCCCAAACTGCAGCGGAGAAAGGATTCATTACCTGCGTGGTAATATCAAAACTTATATTCGCATTTTCATTGTGCGTCCATCCCACCACCTGTTGCATTCTGCCTGCACCAACAGGAGGTAATAAATTAGAGCCATCGCCGGTAAAAGGCGCTTTGGCATTTACTAATTCCACGGACTCGGCCGGCACATAACCGTTGACCCCACTTTGGTTCAATGTATTAAATGCATCAATCTCTGCGAATCCTACTTGCGATGCGCCAGGGTCGATCGAGGAGGTCACCGTTACTTTAAAGTAGCGGGCAGTCACCGATTCCTGCAATGCCAGCTGCTGCCGGAGGTAGGATGCGGTCACTTCTGTCTCCAGGACGGTTGTCCAGGCAATGTTATCCTGGCTTACCTCTATTTTCAGACCTTTAGGGCCATCATTAACATCCTGGGGCATTTTAACATAGTAAAAGCCGTCAATTACCTTTGAAGTGCCCATATCCACAGAAAACCAATGAGGAAACACTCCTGAGGCTTGCGTACGCCAGGAAGTATTCTTATCGTCATCGATCAGGTTCATTGCCACATTTTCGGTGTCTTCGCCGGAGACCTCTTCAATAACCCACTTGTCCTTCTGAAAGTCCATCATCACGGCTGTTTTTACATCCAGTGAGGCTGAAAAGTAGTTGTCTATTGAAGCGGGTTCCGGTTTATAAACGGAATAATAAAAATACGCTTCTTCCGTATCAATGTTCTCTAAAATAACCGTGTTCTTATTGGCTGGTATGTCCACACTATCCTTAGCACCTGATGTGGTGACATATACCACCCTTAATATTGTTTCGTTCGAAAACGCAGGATCAAAAACCAACTCTACGGAACCTGGAGAGAGCATGATCTGATCCTTCCACTTTCTTGGCTTCAGGGCGTTTTCATAATTGTCGCCATACACCATTACCTTCACAGCTTTGGGGTCAGAGACGACTCCGTCCGCATTCATGGTTACCACCCTTATCGTATGCTCCTGCTCTGCTAGTCCATCAATAATCACAGTCTGTGGAGATTCCGTTATATCAAATTCCGCGTAGTCTCCGTTGTTATAAAAGACCTTTCCTTTAACGGCGTCTTCCGGCGCAGTAAACTCTACCTTCGCTCTGTTTCTTCCTGAAAATGCAGTCAGGCCATCCACAGGTACAGGAGACACAACTTCCTCTTTTGAACAGGAAGTAAACAGCATTGCGAAAAGTACTGCAGGGGTAAAGAAATAGCTTATAATTTTCATCTTTATAAGATTATCCGTATTCATAATGATTAACGCCACGCTTCCGGTTGCAACATTCCGGTCATTTTCTTGGCATCTTCGAGCGGAATGGGCATCACCAGATACCTGTCGGAATACGATTGATAGTCGCGAATCTTCTTGCGCTGATAGCTGAAAAGACCATCGCCACCTTTGGTAATACGCATGCAGGTCACAAAACGATTGGTTTGATTCAGTATT
>DATCYD010000050.1:0-8008 GCA_036570465.1 Anseongella sp. | reverse complement strand
CCTTCGGGAACCGCTCGGGGATTTCTTCGTCCTTTACAGCGCCGGTAATGATCACATCCTGGCCATCTTCCCAGTTAGCTGGTGTTGCAACCTTGTAATCGGCAGTCAGTTGAAGGCTATCAATTACTCGTAAAATTTCATTAAAGTTCCTTCCGGTGGATGCCGGGTAAGTGAGGGTCAGCTTGACCTTTTTGTCCGGACCAATAACGAACACGGAGCGAACGGTAGCATTTTCCAACGAATTAGGATGGATCATGTCATAAAGATCGGCTACCTTGCGATCCTTGTCGGCGATCAACGGGAAGTCAACTTCAGTGTTTTGGGTTTCATTGATATCACCAATCCATCCGTGATGAGAATCCAGAGGATCCACGCTTACAGCTGCTACTTTGACATTCCGTTTTTCAAATTCGTCTTTTAATTTGGCAGTTGCACCCAGTTCTGTGGTGCATACCGGTGTGTAATCTGCTGGGTGCGAGAATAGCACTCCCCATTTGTCTCCTAACCATTCGTGAAAATTGATCGTGCCTTGAGTTGTTTCGGCCTGAAAGTCGGGCGCAGTGTCGCCCAGTCTGAGTGTTGCCATTTGATTTATATATTTAATTAGTCTATGGATTAACTGGGTTAATCATAATGATGAACATTAAACATACTAAAATGTTTTCCAGGCAAAGGATGGAGCTCTTTATTTAGATATGTTCTAAATAATTGATCTGACAATCACATGACAAAGGATCTGGGAAGGTTTAGGCATATTTGTATGCGAAAATGGAAGAGCTGGAAAAACTCAATATAATAGCATTTACACATCGTAATCTGCAGCTGGATACAGTGGGTAAGTTGGTCGTGGACAGTGAGGAAAGCCCGGTCAGACTTCAGGAACTGAAGGAGCATTTCGGTTGGGCGGAAGTCATGATGATCGGCACGTGTAACCGGGTTGAGCTGGTTTATGCAGGCGGGGAAGAAGCGGTGGCGGTAAACGGCGCCGTTGTTTCGGATAAAATACCGGTCGCCGAAATCCTGAAACGTCTTTATCCGATGCTGAGCAAGGAAGAGCTTGGGCTTTTTACGGAAAATGCGTTGGTGTACACGGGTTTATCGGCATTGGAACACCTGATGAAAGTTTCCAGTTCACTGGATTCCCTGGTGGTGGGTGAAAAGGAGATCCTGCTCCAGGTGCGGCAATCCTACGAAGCGGCGAAGGAAAAGAAACTTACCGGAGATTTTCTCCGACTGGTGATGAACAGGGTTGTTAAGACGGCCAAAGAGGTTTATACCCATACCAAAATCGCGGAAAAGCCGGTATCAGTGGTTTCCATCGCTTATCGCTTATTGAAATCGCTGAAAACTGCTCCCGATGCAAGGATGCTCATTATTGGAGCCGGACAAACCAATAAGCTGTTCTCCAAATATCTCCGTAAACACGGTTCCACCAATTTTACCGTTTTTAACCGCACCTTCAGCAAGGCTGCGGCGCTCTCTGCCGAGCTGGGCGGGATGGCGCGGCCGTTGGAAGAACTGGTTTCTTACGATGGCGGTTTTGATGTGATCATTACCTGTACCGGTGCTGCCCGGCCAATTATAACACCGGAAATTTATCATAGTCTCCTTAAGGGTGAAACCGGCGAAAAAATCATTGTTGACCTGGCATTGCCTTCGGATACGTCGGATGAACTGCGCGATTCGCCGGGCGTCCGGTATATCGGGATGGAACATCTCCAGGAAACCGTGCGCCGCAACATGAACGAAAGATACCTGGAACTGGAGGCTGCCGGAGCGATCATCGCCAGAAATATAGAAGAATTTAAGCCTGTGTTGCGTCAGCGACAAATTGAACTGGCTATGCGGGAGGTCCCTCACAAGATCAAAGAGATACGGGCTTCAGCATTAAATAATGTATTTGTGAACGACATCAGTCAGCTAGACCCGAACTCCCGGGAGATACTGGAAAAAGTCCTGAATTACATGGAGAAACGGTATGTAAGTGTACCGATGCTCATGGCGAAGGATATTCTGCTCAGCAAAAGCAATTATTGATCGTTTAGGGGTATATTTGTTGCGGCCGGATATTTGCTATAAACGGCCCGGGGAGTAATATATGCAGCGCAAAATTATTATTGGTACCAGAGGAAGCGCACTTGCTTTGTGGCAGGCAAACCACGTGAAAGATCTGCTGACTGCCGCAGGGGCGGACACAGAGATACGGGTCATCAAGACGCAGGGTGATAGCTTCATTAATATTGCTTTCAGCAAACTGGTGGGGAAGGGATTTTTTACCAAGGAGTTGGAAGAGGAACTCCTGGCGGGATCCATTGACCTGGCCGTTCATTCGCATAAGGATCTACCTACCGAGCAGCCACCCGGGCTGATCATTGCAGCTGTTTCCGAACGGGAAGAGCCATTCGAAGTATTACTCATTCACCCGGATGCTGTGGATATTACCCGGGAATTTTCCCTCAGGGAAAGGGCCATCGTCGGAAGCTCTTCTGCGCGCCGGCGTTCCCAGCTGCTGGCTTACCGGCCTGACCTCGAAATGTCTGATATCCGGGGAAACGTTCCCACCAGAATACAAAAACTACGTGACGGGGAATACGATGCGATCATGCTGGCCAAAGCAGGACTCAAGCGCCTGAAGGCTGATCTGGATGGATTATATGTAGAAGAACTGACACCTCAGGAGATAGTCCCTGCACCGGCCCAGGGTGTACTGGCACTTCAGATACGGGAAGCGGATGCTGATCTGGCGGAAACCCTGAAAAAGATTCATTGTTCCGGAGTGGCTGATACGGTCCGTGTGGAGCGGGAAGTGCTGCACCTTTTTGAAGGAGGATGCCGCATGCCCATTGGCGCTTATTGCACCCGGGAAGATGGAGAG
This sequence comes from Anseongella sp., assembly GCA_036570465.1. Classification (GTDB taxonomy): domain Bacteria; phylum Bacteroidota; class Bacteroidia; order Sphingobacteriales; family Sphingobacteriaceae; genus Anseongella. Next base: position 5,133 of record DATCYD010000050.1, on the reverse strand, counting down.
TACCTGGTTTGGGTTTCCCGGGCGGCCGGCGATGATGATTATCCGGTCCGATACCATACCCGGTCTTTCGAGGCCGACGGACTGGCCCGGCGCATCGTAGAAAAATACCTGAAACAGGAAAAGGCTATAAAAACAGTATTTATTACCCGGGAACTGGACGAGGACGGCTATTTTTACCGTTCTCTCAGCAACCAGGGACTTGAAATAACGGGTAGTTCCATGATCCGGACTTTTCCGATCATTACAAAGTTCAGTTCTTCTATACTTAAACGGGTAGATTGGATTTTCTTTAGCAGCAGGAATGCCATCGATTATTTTTTTAAATTGAATCCGCTGATTCCCAAGAAAACTCAGATTGCCGTTATGGGCCGGGGTTCCGAACGGGAGCTGCGGGAGAATGGGAGGGAACCTCAGTTTGTAGGGAACAGCGCTGATACCGCGCGGGTGGCGAGGGAATTTAGCCGGGAGGCAACCGGTAAAACGGTGTTATTTCCGGCTGCCAAGGATTCCCTGCGGGCCATTCAGCGTGGTTTGGGAAGTGATATTAAGATTATAGATCTTCCTATTTATGAAACGGTACCCAACGAAGATGCCAATGCCTCCGGCGCAGACGTGCTCATCTTTACCAGTCCGTCAAATGTAGAGGCGTATCTGGGACCGTATCTGATCGATGCGAATCAAAAAGTGATCGCCATCGGAAAATCAACCGGAAAGAAATTGGAAGAATACGGCATTACCAATTATTTGGTTCCTTTCTCACCGGATGAGGTGGGATTGGCGGAGATTGTTTTTGAACTCGTTTAATCATGATTTCCGATTGCTTCACAACTATTTAAAATTTTCAACGTGGGTTTGATTCAGCGTCCGCGCAGGTTGCGCAAGAATGGACTTATCAGGGAATTGGTGGCTGAGACGAGGCTTTCGGCCGGTATGTTTGTTTATCCTTATTTTGTGGTGCCTGGTGAGGGAGTTAAAAGGGCCATTCCTTCTATGCCGGGGATTCATCATTTTTCAGTGGATGAGTTACTGAAGGATGTGGAAGCAGGGCTGAAAGTGGGAGTAAATAAATTATTGCTGTTCGGTGCCGGAGAAGAGAAATCGGCGGACGCGCAATCTGCTTATGACCCGCATTCGGTGGTTCCGGAGGCCCTTCGGCGGCTTCGGGAGTCTTTCGGGGATGAATTGTACCTGATTACCGATGTATGCGTATGTGCTTACACCACCCACGGACACTGCGGAGTCCTGCATGATGATTATGTGCAGAATGACCCCACGCTGGATATCCTGTCAAAAATGGCGCTCAGCCATGCCCGTGCAGGGGCCGATATGGTAGCTCCTTCGGATATGATGGACGGAAGGGTAGGGGCTATCCGGCAAGCGCTGGACGCCGAAGAATTTGTGAACACGGCCATTATGTCCTATTCGGTAAAATTTGCGGGAGCCTGGTATGGGCCTTTTCGGGAGGCGGCTGATTCGGCTCCGGGGAAGGGTGACCGTAAATCGTACCAGATGGATTTCCGGAATGGCCGGGAAGCTCTTCGGGAGGCCGGGCTGGATGAAGCCGAGGGAGCCGATGTGCTGATGATAAAACCTGCACTGGCTTACCTTGACCTTGTTGCTTCGGTCCGGGATTCGACACAACTTCCGGTGGCCTGTTACAATGTGTCGGGGGAATACTCTATGGTGAAGGCAATGGCAATGAATGGCTGGGCCGATGAGCGCGCCATGGTCATGGAAAACATGTATGCCTTTGCGCGCGCCGGTGCCGGAATCATCATTAGCTACCATACAAGGGATATTTTAGCGAACAACTGGTTATAGATCTTATGTTGGGAATTTTTAAAAAGGAAAAAAGGGAAGACGTTTACTCAACTACAGTTCAGCCGGAGATTAGCCGGGCACGTTCCGACGAGTTCTACGGACAGGCGAAGAAATACTTTCCTGGCGGGGTAAACTCGCCGGTAAGGGCCTTCAAATCGGTAGAAGGGGTCCCGCTGTTTATTAAGAAGGGGGATGGCTGTCATATCTGGGATGAGGACGATAATCAATTCATTGATTTCTGCTGTTCCTGGGGGCCGCTGATCCTGGGGCACAATCATCCGGCAATCCGGGAGAGCATTGTAGAAACTGTTTCACTGGGAACCACCTTTGGTGCGCCTACCCGGTTGGAGAATGAATTGGCCGAACTGGTTACCAAACATAATCCGCACATAGAGAAACTGCGATTTGTCAGCTCCGGAACAGAAGCGGTCATGTCAGCCATCAGGCTGGCCAGGGGCTACACCGGACGGGATAAGATACTTAAGTTTGAAGGGTGCTATCACGGACATGCCGACAGCTTGTTGGTCAAGGCCGGTTCGGGTCTGGTTACCTTTGGTGAAACCACCTCGGCCGGTGTACCTGAAACATTTGCCCGGGAAACCCTGGTTGCTCCCCTGGATAATATCGATGCTGTAAAACAGGCATTTAAGGAACATGAAAATGAAATAGCTGCCGTAATTATCGAAGGGATACCGGCCAATAACGGTTTGCTGGTGCAAACTGCAGAATACATGCATGCATTGCGGGATATTTGTATCAGGAATAAATCCCTGCTGATCCTGGACGAAGTCATTACCGGTTTTCGCCTGGGATTGAACGGGGCTGCGGGCTATTACGACCTTCAGCCTGACCTGGTCACCTATGGAAAGGTGATCGGCGGCGGGTTGCCAGTGGGATGTTACGGAGGAAACGCGGAGATCATGAGCCAGATATCTCCGGACGGCCCTGTTTATCAGGCAGGTACCCTTTCAGGTAACCCGGTTGCCATGGCCGCGGGAATTGCTCAGCTCAAAGTATTGCAGGGTTCTGGTTTCTATAAGACTCTGAACTCCAGGACGAGTGAGTTTGTTGCATCTGTCCAGCGTTTTGCCGATGCACGCAATTATCCGCTTCGGATTCAAACTGCAGGGTCCCTGTTTTGGTTTGCCTTTGCCTCCAGAGAGGAAATTCGTTCCGCACAGGCAATCGATCCGGAAAGTATGCAACTTTTCCGGGTATTCCATCGCGAGTTATTGAACCGCGGAGTCTATCTGGGCCCATCAGGGTACGAAGTGGGTTTTGTTTCGGCAGCCCATAGCAAGGTGGACCTGGAGAAGGCGAAAAGGGCTATCTTTGATGCACTGGAAGTAACATTTAAAAAGCAGTAATGCACACCTGATCATGCGCCGGCCGCTATTCATATTCTATTTCCTGGTATTTTACGCACTGGCGGAATTGATATGGTGGGGGGTATTGCTGGTACAATCCCAGCCTGAACGCAGCGGAATGATCATTGGTGAAGGAGCCGTTTTTGTATTGTTGCTTTGCTACGGAGCCTACCGGTTGCATAAGGCTATTAACGAGGAGGCGGCGTTGCACCGTCAGCAGCGAAACTTTCTGCTTTCGGTTACTCACGAATTAAAATCGCCGCTTAGCTCGATCAAGTTATACCTGCAAACCATTCTTCGCCGGGATCTTCCGTTGGAAAAGCAGCACGATTTCCTGAGAAACTCCCTCAAGGACATTGAACGACTGGATGATCTGGTAGAAAACATGCTCATCGCTACCAAGATTGAGAATAATTCCTATACATTTCCAAAAGAACGGGTTGATTTTTCAACCCTGGTAGAAGATGTATTGCAGCGGATCCGGCAGAATCTGCCTGAAAAGGAACGATTGCAGGCCTCCCTGGAGGATGGTATCCAGTTGCAGGGAGACCGTTTTGCCCTGTCGCTGGCGCTTTCCAATCTCGCTGAAAATGCCTTGAAATATTCACCATCAGATTCGGTGGTAAATGTTTCACTGAATAAAACCGGACACAAAGCCACCTTGAAGATTGCTGATCAGGGGCCGGGAATTGCCGAAGGAGAGAAAGAACGCATCTTCGGGAAATTCTACCGAATCGGAAATGAGGAAACCAGGGCAACCAAGGGTACCGGGCTTGGTCTTTTCATTGTTAAACAGGTGCTGGACAATCATGGAGCTGATATCCATGTAAAAGATAACCAGCCCACCGGGACTGTTTTTGAGATCATAATCAACCAGGAATGACCCATCGAATATTACTGGCCGAAGACGAGGAGCACCTGCTGGAAGCCATCAGACTGAATCTGGAACTGGAAGGATATCACGTTACCAGCGTTACGGACGGTAAAAAAGCGCTGAAGGTATTCCATGAAGAACGGTTTAACCTGGTTATCCTGGATGTAATGCTTCCGGAAATGGATGGATTCAGGGTATGCGAGGCCATCCGTTTGGAAAATGCGACCGTGCCGGTTTTGTTTCTGACGGCCAAGAATACAAGCGAAGATCGTATCACCGGCTTGCGAAAGGGGGCTGACGATTACCTGACCAAACCATTCAACCTGGAAGAACTGATCCTCCGGGTGGGTATTCTCATACGCAGGGGATTGCAGCCGGAGAGTGCACGGTCACCGGAAGTCTATCAGATCGGCGATAAGGAGATCAATTTTTCCAGTTACGAAATTCTCGATGCGGAAGGCCACCGGACCTCGCTGACTCGCAAGGAAGCCATGCTTTTAAAACTTTTGATCGAACGCCGCGGCGAAGTTGTTTCCCGCACCCAGATACTGGAAAGTGTGTGGAGCTATGACGTTTATCCCAACACCAGGACCATCGACAATTTTATCCTTTCATTCCGGAAGTATTTTGAAAAAGACCCCAGAACCCCCAGGCATTTTCATTCGATCAGGGGAGTGGGATATAAATTCACAGATTGATGCAAAATTCACTATTTATAGACGCCGCGTTCTCGAGACCCGTCGATCGCCCCCCTGTGTGGCTGATGCGACAGGCTGGACGCTACATGAAGGAATACAGGGCTATCAAGGAAAAACATACCTTCCTGGAAATGTGCCGCACGCCGGAAATTGCAGCGGACATCACCATGCTGCCCGTTGACTTGCTGGGAATTGACGCGGCCATCATGTTCTCCGATATTCTGGTAACTGCCGAGGCCATGGGCGGGAAACTGCATTTTGAGAACGGGGTAGGTCCGCGTTTTGACAATCCGGTCCGTACCGGCGCGGATATTGACGCATTGACCGAGCCGGACGTGGATGAGAGACTGGGTTATGTGGCCGATATGATCCG